>CBDUYG010000066.1:0-10966 GCA_965371385.1 uncultured Myxococcales bacterium
TCGGGATCGTCCTCGCTCGTCGCCTCGATCCCCGTATCGATTTGCTCCACCTCGTGATACCCGCGCTCGAAGACCCGAAGGTTGTCGCTGACGACCTGCTCACCGAGGTGGCCGAACTTCTTCTCGAGCTGGGCGCGGATCCCGGCGAAGAGGTGCTCCTCATCGAAGCCGGCGGCCTCCACCAGGGGCGAGGTCCGGAAGAAGGCGCCCATGAAGGCCCCGCCCTGCATGCGGAAGCGCAGCTCGGGATTCGAGGACTCGCTCTGCGCGATCGCGAAGCCGTCGAGGCGATGGACCTCGATCTCCTTCTCGCGAATCGTGCGGCGGGCGCGCTCGGGAAGCTCGTTCCAGAGCTGCTCGCCGTCGCGCTCGCTCTGGATGATGAAGACGCCACCGTGATCCATGCCCTCGAGCGGATCGGAGTGATGGAAGACGTTTCCATCGGGTGCCATCACGGCGTTGACGTGCTTGAGCTCGCAGTTGGTGCGCACCGGCGCGCTGGCGAGGCTCGCGTAGAACGTAGTGGGCTGCCCCTTCTTCTCGGAGCCGTACTTCGGGTTGGCCTTGATGCAGAGCCCCAGCAGGTCGCCCGCCGTGGTGGCCACGTTCTTCCCCATCGTGATCGCACCCCAGCCCCCCACCGAGTGGATGCGCAGGGAAACTCCGCCGCTGGGGATGAGGTTGACGTCCGGGCCCCGCTCCAGCGCCAGCTCGCCGACGCCCGGGTAGGCGGCTTGAATCCGCTCCTGCCAGATCTCGAGCTTCGGCAGGTCGGTGCCGCGACGCACGAAGTCGATCCCCAGGTAGAAGTGTCGACGCCCCGCGCCACCTTCCAGCATGTTGTCCACGGTGGCGATCAGGTCGGAGGGTTGCAGATCGCGGCTCCCCATCCCGTAGGAGCCGGAGTAGAACTCGGGAATCTCCCGGGGCGCGCAGGCAGCGATGCCTTCGTGCGGTACGCCGGTGCTCGCTCGCTGGTTCTCCATTCCCTTCGCCATCGCGGCGCGAATCTCCCGCAGCAGCGGAAGATCGACGGCCAGGGGCTGATCGGTGCGCTCGAGCACCGTCGCGGCCTTCTTGCCGCGAAGCAGCTTCGTCACGAGGTCGGTCGGAAAGGGGCGGAACATGGTCAGGTTCAGCACGCCGACCGGGATGCCCCTCGTCTCGCGCAGGTGATCGACGACCGCCTCCGCGTTGGCGACCAGCGAGCCCTGCCCGATGATCACGTACTCGGCGTCCTCGAGGCGGTAGCCGGAAGCGCGGGCGTAGAGCCTGCCCGTGAGCGCGGCGTACTCTGCGAAGGCGCGGTCGGTCAGGCTCGCGATGTGGTCGAAGTAGAAGGGCCGTTGGGCCGCAACCCCCTGGGCGTAGCTGTCCTGGTTCTGCACCACGCCGAGCATCGCGGGATAGTCGTAGTCGAAGAGCTCGGGGATCCGGCGCCGCATCTCCCCGAAGACCATCTGCTGCGCCGGGGTGGGGGACTCGATCAGATCCGAGGGGTCGCCCAGGTACTCCTTTACCAGCTCACGCTCGGGGCGGCGGAACGTCTCGATGGTGTGGCTCGTGAGGAAGCCGTCCTGGGCGCAGATCCCCGGGTTGAGGGTGAGCTCGGCGATCCGGTGCGCGATCAGGTTGAGATCCGCGGCCTCCTGCACGTCCTTGGCGAAGAGCTGGAAGAAGCCCGTGTCGTCGACCGCGTGGTAGTCGTCGTGCCCTGCGTGCACGTTGAGCGCGTGCTTGGTGATGGCGCGGGCGGCGACGTTGAGCACGTAGGTGAGCCGCTTGCCCACGGCGGCATAGAGGGACTCGTGCATGTACGCGATGCCCTGGCCGCTCGAGAAGTTGGCGGAGCGGAGCCCCGTCATGCTCAAGCCGGCCATCACACCGGCGGCGGCGTGCTCGCCCTCGGGCTCGAAGAAGATCAGGCTGCGGCCGTTCACGTTGGTCTCGCCCGCGGCGACTGCGGCGGCCCAGCCCTCTCCCATCTGCGTGGAGGGAGTGATGGGATACGCGCCCGCGGCCTCGCTGGCAGCCGTCTCCGAGCCGACCACGGCCCCGCTGCCGTCGTCGGCGCTGAGGATCCCCGGGTACTTCACGTTCGTGGGCTCGCTTCGCTCACTCATTTCGATTCTCTCTCACTCTTCTGCCCTCTCGCCCTTTCACGCTTTCAGCCTTTCACCCGGCTCTTCACGAAACGTCGGCCGCAGAGACTTCGGGGCGCGCCTCGAACTGTGCGTTCTCGACCCAGACGATCGCGCCGGTCGGACAACGCTTCGTGGCGCTGGGCGCCTCGAGCTCGTGCTTTGTGTAGTCGATCACCGCCAGGCCGTTCACGATGTCGATCAGCCCCTCTGCGGCGTCGAGGGCACATTTGCCACAGCCGTTGCACGCGACCTGGCACAGCCCCTCTGCCTCATCACCCTCGAGCTCGCTCCTGCACTGCACGATCAGGTGCTGCTCGAGGGGCATGATGACGAAGAGATCCTTCGGGCAGGCGTCGACGCAATCGCCGCAGGCGGTGCAGCTCACGGGATCGACGATTGGGAGCAGTGCCGCATTCATGTGGATCGCGTCGAAGTCGCACGACAGCTCGCAGTCCGCCAGCCCCAGGCATCCCCAGGTACAGCCCTTTCCTCCCCCCGCCACCGAGGCTGCGGCCTTGCAGCTTGCGAAGCCCCGATACTCGGCGTCCTGAACCGCGACGTCGCTCCCGCCCGCGCAGAGCAGGCGAGCCACGCGCTTGTTCGACTCACCGGCCGCGACCCCGAGGAGCTGGGCGACGTCTTCGATCTCCGCCGGCCCCATGACGGTGCAGTTGGCCGGCTGCTGCTCTCCCGCCACGAGACCTTCGGCGAAGGCCCGGCAGCCCGGAGTGCCACAGGCGCCGCAGTTGGTGCCGGGAAGAAGCTCGACGGCGGCGTCGATCCGGGGATCCTCGAAGACTCGAAAGCGGCTATGCACGAGGGCGATCAGGGCACCGAAGACCAGACACACCCCCGAGAGGATCAAGATCGATTGGATGATGGCGTCGAAGTCCATGAGACGGCTCTCTATCCGGGTCCGGTCAGGTCGGCCTGCTCGAGAAGCCACGCCGACAGCTTGTCCACGGGATCCGAGGGCGGCGCGGCGGCGGGCGGCTGGACGGCGGGCACTTCGATCGCCGGCGCCACCGGGCCAGGTCCGCGCTCGCGCGCCTCGGCTCCGGGTGCAGGTTCGACGCCGGGCTTCGCAAGGGTCGGCGCAGCCGCGAGAGCCTCGAGCTGCTGGAGATCCTGCCGCTGCTGAAAGGAGCTCGAGATCCCCAGCCGGCGCGGCTTCTTGTCGGGCAGCTGGTTGATGACGATCCGGTCCGCCAGCGCGGGTCCCCCGGCCGGGTCGTGGCGGAACCAGGCGGCACTCTCCGGCACCAGCGCCACGACGCCGGGACCGCGGTGGCGGGCAATCCATTCGAGCTCGAGAGGATCCGTGGTCTGCATCACCAGGACCTTGGGGGTGATGAGCCGCACGAGTGGAGCCGGGGGGGCTTCGCCGTCGACGACGAGCACCAGCTTCAAGGAGCGATCGAGGAAGTCAGCCAGCCCGCCGACCCTCAGGTCGCGGCCGGCGACGCTCACGACGAGGGCAAGCTCGACCTCGCGCTCTGCGCGGCTCCACTGCTCGAAGGGGTGCCCATCGAGGAGCGCCGCGTGCTCGGATGCCCGGTAATGCCCCTGGGCGACGATCTCCACGATCCGGGTCACGGCGAACGCCTTGCCGATTTCGGCCAGGGTCCGACCCACGGCTGTGCGCAGATCTCCGCCTTCCTCTACGTCGACGCGGAAGAGATTCTCGCGCCGCGCTAGCAGCTCGTGGCAGACATCGAGGGCGCGTTCCACCACCTCGGCGTGCTCGATCGCCGGAGGCTCGACCTTCGAGAGCAGATTCGCCATGCGGTCCGGGTCGATGCGCCCGGCCGCAAACTCACCGAGCTCGGCGCGTGCGGTCTTCACCGAAGAACCGTTGCGCTCCACGCGTGTGCTGATCAACAGACGGATCTGCTCGCTGGTATTTGCGAGCGTGGATCGGAAGGCCTGGATCGGCTCGGCGAGCGCGTCGAGGGCCTGGGTCATGCGGGGGTCAGACGGCATAGCGGTCGAGCTCCACGTTCAGCCGCTCGATGTTCTGGGCGGCGGTGTAGGTCGGCAGCTGGCGGATGTCATCGTAGCGCGGCCGCGAATCGTCCCGGTAGAAGACGCCGAGGCGGACGCGCTCGGACTCCTCGGAGAGCTCCCGGGCGCGATCGAGATCCGCCGGATCGTGCTCCAGGTGGTTCTTGTAGATCTTGTCGAGAACCGGCACCGTGACACCGTCGGGATGGACCAGCATCTCGTGAAGATCGGGTGTTCGCGCCTGCTCGGCGAAGAGCGGGGCGGTGAACTTGGGGCAGCGCTGCAGGATGCGCACGAAGGAGAAGCCGGGATGCCGGTACGCGGCCCGGATCGTGGCGAGAAGATGCGCGGGCACCCAATCCGCCGTCTGCGCCACGAAGGACACGTTCGACACGCCCAGCGTCGTCGCGATCGGATTGAGGGCGGGCAGGTAGCTGCCCCTGGGCTGGGTGTTGGTCGCGTAGCCCTGGGGTGTCGTGGGCGAGGTTTGATTCTTCGTGAGTCCATAGATCGCGTTGTCGAGCAGCAGGACCGTCATATCGATGTTGTAGCGGGTGGCGTGGAGCCAATGGCCGGCGCCGATCGAGCAGCAATCCCCGTCTCCCATGACGACGAAGACGTGTAGATCCGGGCGGCTCAGCTTGACGCCCGTTGCGATGGGGAGTGCGCGCCCGTGGATGCCGTGGAAGCCGTAGGTGTCGAGGTAGTGGGGGAAGCGGCTCGAGCATCCGATTCCCGACACGAAGACCGTGCGCTCCGGGGGCAGCTGCTCGTCTCGCATCAGGCGCTTCACGGCGTTGAGCACCCCGTGATCGCCACAGCCGCCGCACCAGCGGGGCACGACGTCGCCGTAGTCGTCGAGGTCGAAGGTTCGCTCGTCGTCGAGCCCGCAACCGAAGAAGGAACGAACTGAATCACTCATGATGGGGTGGTCTCCAATTTACCGATGCTCGACAATTTTCGGCGGATGGCCTCGTGGATCTGACTGGGCCGCAGCGGCTGGCCGGGGACGCGGGTCCAGCAATCCACGTCGACCAGTGTCTGGGCGCGCAGCAGGAAGGCCAGCTGTCCGAGGCGCCGGTTCTCGGGTGTGATGTGAGGTGCGTCGAGATCGTCGCTGTAGTTGATCTCGACCGTCATGACGTGGTCGAAGCGCGCGAAGATGTCCTGCAGACCGGGCTGCATCGGAGAGAGGAAGGTGATGTGGGTGGAGGAGACCGAGTGCCCCTCCTCGCGCGCGCGGTCCACCGCCTCCTCGATCGCTCCCTTGGTGCTGCCCCAGCCGACGATCAGGAGACGGCCCGAGTCGTCGCCGTAGACGGGCGGAGGCGACATGGTCTCGTGGAGCAACGCGAGCTTGCGGCTGCGCATGTCGCAGCCCAACTGGTTGGACTCGGGTCTGTAGTCGACCTTGCTGTCCTGGTCGTGGTTGAGGCCCGTCACGGTGTGCATGCCTCCGGGCTGGCCGGGCACGATCCGCTGGGACAGCCCGGTCTCCGGATCCCAGTCGTAGGGCCGCTCGTTGCTCCCCACGGCTCGGTGGTTCGGAGGCGCTGCGTGCCAGTGTTCATCGAGAGCGGGCCGCCGGAACTGCTGCTGGCCGCTTCCGAGGTTGGCGTCGGAGAGCACGATGACCACGCAGCGGAACGTCTTGGCGATGCGGCGCGCGGTGATCATCGCGTGGAAGCACTCTTCGATCGTGGCCGGCGCCATGACGACGCGCGGCGCGTCCCCGGGCTGCGCGAATAGCGCCGCGAGCAGGTCGCTCTGCTCGACCTTGGTGGGGAGCCCGGTGCTGGGTCCCCCGCGCTGGACGTCGAGCACCACGAGGGGAATCTCGGTCATGATCGCCAGGCCGAGGAACTCGGTCTTCAAAGCCAGGCCGGGGCCGGAAGTAACCGTGAGAGCGACCTTGCCCGCATAGGAGGCCCCGATCGCCACGCCGGCGGCGGCGATCTCATCCTCGGATTGATGGACCTTGCCGCCATAGGTCTCGAAGATCTCGCACAGATAGTGGGAGACCGAGGTCGCCGGAGTGATGGGGTACATGGCACAAAACTCCATCCCGGACGCGACGGCACCGAGCGCCGCCGCCTGGTTGCCGTTCATGACGACCCGCGCCTCGTCGACCTCGACGCGAGGGATCTCGACGCGGAAATCCAGGTTGCGCTCTCCCCACGCCACGCCGAGGTCGAGCAGGTCGCAGTTGGCCTTCGAGACCTCGGGCGCCTTCTTCGCGAACTGGTGACGGATCTGCTCGCGAATCTTCTCGAGGTCGAGGCCGTAGATCTCCGCCAGCAGACCCAGGGCGAACATGTTCTTGCCCTTGCGAGGATCGTCGACCCTTCGCTGGCACTCTTCCTCCAGGGGGACGGGGATGAGGCGATAGTTGCTCCCGGCGATCTCCTCCATCGCGGCCTTCCACTGCTGGCGGATCTCTTCGTCGGGATGAGTGCTCCACTTGGACTCGATCAGGATGATGCAGCCGTCCGCCAACGCGTGGAGGCGATGGCGCGAGAGCAGCACCTGCTCGTTGAAGGCCACGACGAGGTTGGCCTCGTCTCCCCAATTCGTGATCTGATCGCGCCCGAAGCGGATCAGGTTGCCGCTGGCACCCGCCGGTGTGCGGGCCGGCGGCTCGATCTCGGCGGGGATGATCTCGACCGTCCATACGCCGTAGCTCATCTTGGCCGATACGGAAGCGAAGATCTGGCCGCACTTCTGCGCCCCCTCGCCGGAATCCGACACGATCTCCAGAACGTGCTCGTTTGTGTGAATCACGTTCTTCGACGCGGATTCGGGGTGGATTGGCGTCTCGTTGTCGCCTGCGGAAACGGGAGAAGAGCTGCTCACTCGTATCACTCCTGACAAGCCGTGGCGATACCCGGCTGCTGCGCGGGTCGGCGCCCTTTACCCGACGCCCGTGACTGAGGAGCTTCGGACTCGGAACTGAACTCAATGTCGAGGACGAAAAACCTCGCTCCCGCTTCATCGCTCCCAAGAGAGCCTTCCGCTGGAGAGAGCCTTCCACCGATGAAGAGCTAAAGAGCCTTCCGCCATGGAAAGACTACCCAATGGGATTCTGGGCCCCCATCACGGGATGCAAGGGCCATACCGGCTCCCGCGTTGGGTTTCGCGGGCTGAACGACCGCTCCAAGCGTCCGCGAGCCGCACTCTCGCGTGGCGGTCGAAACAGGTGGGACATAATGACTCACTCACGTCGGTTCTCATCACGTCTACGCCTCTCGAACCGGCCACCGGACGCTTCGTGTGGCCTCGGAGACGGGGAGACGGGGAGTAGTCAGAGACGAACGCCGCCGCCGGTGTTTCACCGCGGCGGTACGAATCATGCATTAATCTAGAGAAGCTCGGCGCGCAGGTGCCGCGAACGATGCTCCTTATTGTCGTCCTGCGGGTCGAGGAAGGGCGTGGGATTCGAGAGCGAATCGAAGGGAGAGCGCGGCCACTTGCTACGGAGGTAAATGCCATGAACACGAGTGACGAAGGCGGGCGACGGAAGGTCGTCGAGCAGGGCCACCCGGTCGAACTCGTCGAAGACGATCACCGCACACTCCGAGACCAGCTCGAAACCATCGCAGCCGCAACCACTCGTACATCCCTGCTCTCGGGCCTCAACGCACTGCCCAAGATGCTCCACGAGCACTTTGCCCTCGAGGAGCAAGTCGGTGGCCTCTACGATGATTTGAGGTCACGCTGTCCCTCGAAGGCCCCCAAGCTGGACGAGCTGTGCAGCGAGCATCACGTGATCCTCGATGAGCTCGAAGATCTCTGCCTGAAACTGAAGGGACAGATGGGCGCCGAAGGATCAGTCGAGGAGTCCGCCGAGCCCTTGATGCCCATGATGAGGAACCTCACGCGTTGGCTGGATCGACTCAAGACCCATGAGCACGACGAGTCCTGCATCATCGGCGACGTCTACTACTCCGATGAGGGCGGCCTCGGCTGAGTACGAGCCACCGGCTGAGAGGGAAGGGGTGTCGTGCAGCACGGAAATCGGGTCTTTTAATCCCGATTGGTGTGGCGCATTGTCCCATACCCCGGTTGAAGCTGCTGCTCGAGCAGCCCTGGCACGCGGGGTTCCCCCCGCTCATCCCCGTGTCCTTGGAGCGGGAATCCAAACGGAAAACCGCGCCCTTACGGGATTCGCGTCCCATTGACCCTCTGCCGCCGGCCACGATACTCCTGCGGAGAATTCCCGCCGGGGGCGGGCTTTCGTGTTCGGGCGAATCGGCTGGGCGTCGGCGTCCCAGCGTCCCGGCTCGGGTATTCTCTGCGGGAGTATCGCGCCCGGCGGGGGGGATTCGATGAGTCGACGAGAGCACGGGCCAGAGGATGAGCTGACTCAGATCCAGCGCGCGGTGGTCGAAAACAAGCACAGGCTGAAGCCCGATCTTTCGCTCCCGATCCTTCGGGACCGGGCGGACCGCCTGCTGGGCGTGCTCGACGCGATGGGCGTCTGGGTGATCGAGTTCGACGGCGATGTCCAGCTTCAGTATTCGAGCCCGCAGAGCGAGTCGATCATCGGCTACACGGCCGAAGAGTGCCTGACGTCAGACTGTCTTCGGTTTCATTCGGATGACCTGTACAAGATTGCTCTGGCGTCGAGGACGGTTCGCGAAACCGGCGAGACCGCCACGAACGAGGTCAGAATCCAGCACCGGGAAGGGCACTGGGTGTGGGTCCACAGTTCGATCGCCGGCTGGTATCCATCGGAAGGCGGCGACTTCCACACGGTGTGCTTCGTTCGGGATCTCTCCGAGCTGAAGCGGGCCGAGGCGGCACGCAAGGAGAGCGAAGCACGACACCACGCCGTCGCACGGGTGAGCTGTGATCTGATCATCGAAGTCGACGACGAGGGTCGCCCCTCCTATATCGCCCCCGGCTCCGAGGAGATCCTCGGCTACGCCCCTGATGAGGTGCTGACCTTCGAACCCTGGGCACTCGTTCACCCGGATGACAAGGCGCGAATCGTTGCGCAGCTCGCCGACGAGTTCCGGAATGAGGCCCAAGGGGAGCTCGGCACGGATTCAATCAACCGGCCTCGTCGTATTTTCGAGTTTCGCGTTCGGCACCGCGACGGCCACTGGCTGTGGTTCGAGACGATGGGGCTCGTCTATCAGAGGGCGGACGAAGAGAAGCGCTACCTCGCGGTGAGCCGTGACGTCACGGATCGCAGACGTGAAGAGCAGGCGCGCCGGGAGCTCGAAGAGAGCATGAGGAGCTCCCAGAAGCTCGAAAGCCTCGGCGTTCTCGCCGGCGGAATCGCCCACGACTTCAACAACCTCCTGACCCCGATCCTGGGCGCGGCTGGACTCGCGCTGAAGGATCTCCCCGTGGATTCGCCAGTCCGCGCCAGCCTTCGAAAGATCCAGCAGGCGGCGGAGCGCGCCACCGGTCTCACGGATCAGATGCTCGCCTACGCGGGACAGAAGCCCCTGGGCGTCAGTCAGCTCGACCTCTCGAAGCTGGTTCGCGAGATGCGCGACCTCGTCGCATCATCGATCTCTGGGAAGACCCGGCTCGAGCTCGCCCTCGATGATGAGCTGCCGATGATCGAGGCCGAGGCCGCACAGCTCAGTCAGGTCGTGATGAACCTGATCATGAACGCCGCCGAGTCACTGCGCGATGGTGAGGGTCGAATCGAGGTTCGCACCGGTGTCGTCGATTTCGATTCGCCGCCGACCAGCGCGCTCTTCGCTGAATCGATGGAGCCCGGAAAGCACGTCTACTTCGAAGTCTCCGATACGGGCTGCGGGATGGACTCGGATACCCGCGCCCACATCTTCGACCCATTCTTCACCACCAAGTTCACCGGCCGCGGGCTCGGGCTCGCGGCGGTCGCCGGCATCGTCAGGGGACATCGCGGTGCGATCGAGGTCGATAGCGCTCCTGGCCGCGGCACCCGCTTCCGCGTGCTGCTGCCCGTCAGCGATGACGCGGGGACGGGCGATTCCCAAGAATCCGGATCGTCATTCGTCGAAGACGCCCTGGCCGGCACCGTGCTGGTGATCGACGACGACGAAGGCGTTCGTGAGATCGCCGCGGAGCTGCTCCGCCGCAGTGGCATGACGGTGCTCACCGCCTCCGATGGCCACGAGGGTCTGAAGCTCTTCGGCCTTCACGCCGATTCGATCGACGTGATCCTGCTGGACCGGACCATGCCCGAGCTCAGCGGAGCCGATACCTTCGATGCGATTCGGGCGCTGCGACAGGATGCACGGATCGTACTCGTGAGCGGATACACCGAGGAGCGCGCAACGGCTGAGCTCACCGACCGAGACCTGACCGGATTCCTTCGCAAGCCATTTTCGCCGGAGACGCTGCTGGCAGCAGTTCGGGAAGCCCTGGACGACTGATCGCGTTGGGTCTTCGTGTTCCCGCGCCGCCGCGGCCGCCGCTCGTGCCGGCCCGAGGCGGCCGGCACGAGCACTCACGACCGATCAGGGACAAGGCGTCCCGAGCAGGTGGCCGCCGTCCGTGAAGTTGCAACCGAAGTTCGGGTTGGCCACTTCGTTCGGGTCCAGGAAGTCGTCGCCGGCCGGCTTGGCTCCCGTCTCGACCCAGGACACCAGATCCAGGAACGCGGTGCTGAACTCCTGCGCGGTGAAGTCGCAATGGAGAACCCCGCGAATTGCGCGTTGAACCAGAAGATCGCTCTTTCCGTTTGCGGCGACCCTCTTCGCATACTCGACTTCGTTCAGGATCGGCACGAAGAGGTCGCCCAGGTTGTGCAGTGTCAAGACCGGAACCTGCGGGTCACCCGCAACCACGGGCACCTGGGAGAGTCCGTTCGGATG
>CBDUYG010000067.1:0-10854 GCA_965371385.1 uncultured Myxococcales bacterium
GTCGTGTTGATGATCTCGAAGATCAGCGCGCCATAGGTGTAGCCGGAGCCGCTTCCATCGACGATCAGTCCGAAGGCGCGGGTGAGCGCGAGGCCGCCGGTCAGGAACGAGACGGCCACGAGCGCGGTGAGCTGAAACTGGGAGCGCATGAGAGCAAGAGCGCATAAGCCGCCGATCCCCGCCTGAAGGCCCCCGTACATCGCGCGAATTTCCGTCCTGGCGGTGGGCGAGCTGGCCACCACGCCGGCGGCTTCAGCGAGATAGTCGGGTTGCAACGCGCAGAAGATCCCGTACGGGAGCCATACCAGCACTGAAATGCCCAGAAAAATCTTCGTTCCGGTCACACGGTCGCCTCCTCGTCTCGTCGCGAGCTCATCGGTCGAGTGCCGAGCGGATCCAATCGTCGCTCAGAACCCGCGGGATCACCAGCTGCGCCCGAATCGTCATGGAAAGGTCATGCACTCGAGATCCATTCGCCATCTCCCGAACCGATCCTACGGAAAACAGAAACGATTGAAGATTGAAAAGGAAAGAAGATGACTGAGAAGAACCGCGGAAACGAGCGAGCGAGACTACGGATACCCGGAATGTTCACGATTCCGATTCGGCGAGACGAGGACGGCTACGTGGCACAGGGCCCCGGATTCTACATCTGGGATGAGGATCCCGAAGAGGTCGTACGCGTCACGAGCGAGCTACAGCGAGGCAACCTCGACGTGGCGCCGACCCGGCGCTTCCTCCTGATGCGCGACGCTTTCGCGCCGGCCATCTCGTAGAGCTCGGCGCCCGGCCGGCAACGCTCAATCCTCGCCG
Organism: uncultured Myxococcales bacterium; assembly: GCA_965371385.1. GTDB lineage: Bacteria > Myxococcota_A > UBA9160 > UBA9160 > UBA4427 > CBDUYG01. Next base: position 814 of record CBDUYG010000067.1, read on the forward strand.
CGGTCGAGTACGAGGTGCTTGACCGTGGCGGTCAGCGTTCCCACAAGACCCAGGATGCAGAGGCCGGCCCCCGGCACCGCCATGAATTGCAGGGACTCCTTCGCGGCTCCGGTGCTTCCGAGCCCGGGCGCAGAGAATCCCGCCGCGAGCCAGAAGCTCGAGTAGAGGATCGCTCCCGCCCCGAACGATGCGGCCGAGGCTCTCTCGAGCAGCCCACGGCCTCCCATCAATCCGAGCAGGACGATCGACGCCAACGCCGCGGCTCCGATGGCGCCGCCGTGTAGATGAGCGCGTTTGAGATAGATCCACGACTTCTTCACGACCGCGTCCCGGCGCGCCGAATCGCCCTCGTACACGGTCTCGAAGACGGCATCCGCAGAAGACTGCAGCTTGCCCTTGAGCGCCGCCTCGTTGGCCCCGAAGGCTCCGCCGAGGCCGAACCCGAAGAGAATCGAGAGCAGCGCGAGAATCGCTCCCGGCGCCAGGGGCTTCATGTCGACATGGGGTTGGGTGGGCATCTTCTACCTCCTCGTTCGTTGCGGTTCAAGGTTCTCGAAATTCGATGTGTAAGTCTTTCAGACTTCGGATGAAGAGACTCGGAACGTGGGCGAAGTCGTTCCGCGCAGAGAGTCTCAGCTCGCGGGTGTGGTCGAGGATCGTTTCGAGCGCAACGCGGGTCTCGAGGCGTGCGAGAGACGCGCCAATGCAGTGATGAATCCCGATCCCGAAGGCGAGATGCGCTTTCGCGTTGGGACGCTCGAGATCGACCTCGTCGGGTCGATCGAACTCGGCCGCATCGCGATTCGCGGAGGACCAGAGCAGCATCAGGCGCGTGCCTGCGGACAGTGACACTCCCGCCAGCTCCGTATCCCGGCGCACGACCCGGAAGTGGCCGTGAAAAGGAGATTCGAGCCGCAAGGCTTCATCGATGAAGGGTTCAATCAGACTCGAGTCCGCCCGCAGCCGCGCCTCGATCGCGGGGTTCTGGAGCAGCAGCATCAGCGCACTGCCGATCAAGCTCGTCGTGGTCTCGTTGCCCGCGGTCAGCATCTGCACGAGGATCGAGACGGCCTCGTCCCGGCTGAGGGACTCGGCGGGATCCAGGGTTGCCCTGACGAGGTCGCCCAGAACATCGTCAGCGGGATCCTCGAGCGCTTCGTCGAATCGATCCGCGAGATACTCGATCAGGGCCCTGACCAGGGCGGCATGGCTCATGAGCTGCTCCGGCGTGTTGACGCCGCTGAGAAGCGCCATCGAGGCATCGGACCAGCGTTTCAGCTTGCCGGTGTCGCAGAGGGGAAGGCCCACCAGCTCGGCGATCACCGTCATGGGCAGGGGAACGGCCAGCTTGGCGACCCAGTCGCAATGACCGTCGGACAGGAACTCCTGTGTGAGCTCCCGAGCGAGAGCGCGCAGGCGGCCCTCCATCTGGGCAACGCGCCGCATCGAGAGTGCGCGATTCGAGAGAGTGCGCTGGCGGGTGTGCTCGGGTGCGTCGGCGATCGCCAGGACATCGACCGGCCGGGCGCCACCCGAGGGAACCTCGAGGACTTCCGGCCCTCCTCCAGCCCCCCCTCCCTCCATCAGCACCGCGACCAGATTCGACGAGAAGACCTCCGGATTCAGAGCTGCCGCTCTCACGTCTTCGTAGCGGCTGACGAGGGTATAGGCACCGTTGGGAAGCGGATGAACCGGCGCTTCCCGCCGCAGGGCGGCGAAGTATTCCGACGGATCCTCGACGACCGCGGGATCGAAGGGGTCGAAATCATCGACGCGCCTGTGAGGATTCACGCGTGTGTCACCTCCTGGATATGAGCGATGCGAAGGGGCCGATCAGACCGGTTGAATTCGATCGAATGGTGATCACTTCAGCTCCGGTCTGTGACTGAATCTCGATCGTCCGGCGGGGCAGACTGCTGGGGCAGTCCCAGCTTCTTCCAGCCCGTCATATGTCCCTTCAACAGGATCACCTCACTGTAGCCCGCGATCCAGAAGCCACTCCTGGCCAGGTACGCCCTCGGCCCGTGCTCGCAATAGATCACGATCGGCTCGTCAGAACCGCTGGGTATCTCGGACGCCCGGCTGAGTGCGGCCCAGAAGGGAATGTGGATCGCGCCCGGAACGTGACCTGCCTCGAACTCGGAGCGAGAGCGAACGTCGACGATCGTTGGCGCAGTGCCGGCTTCGATTCGAGACAGGAGCGCGTCCGCTGAAATGGGGGACGGAATCTCGTCATCGGCCCGCGCGATCGATGCTTCATGGAAGACCAGTAGAAGAGCCAGAACCACTCGAGCCGGCGAAAGCCGGCCGATTCCATCAAGCCTCATCGCGTCGCTCCCGATCATCCGCTCACCCTTCTGCGCCACCAGTCGTCTCCCATATGCGCTCCAGGGACGACTCGACGGGCAGAGAGAGCGCCTGACAGATCTCGTCGAGAGCGACTCGTTCGAACTCCGAGAGGACCTGATCCGCCTTCGCGATGACGGCGGCGACATAGAGGATCAAGAGGCGTTCCTCGTCGCTGCCATCGAAGGCGACGAGGGCCTGGATCGCAGCCAACCTCCCTTGTGTGGGATCCTCGAGTATGGATTCGGCATGGCGGCGATGCAGCTCGACTCCCACGTGGGGGTCGAAGACGCGCAGGCGGTCGAGGCGGTCGAGCACTCGATCGAGAGCCAGCTGCTCGGATAGGCGCACGTCCTCGTCCGCCGTCGAGACCAGGGCCGCAGCCGCCATCGCGGTTTCGAGAAAGGCTCGATCGCGGAGTTGTTGAATCTTTCGCGACCATCGGTCGAGCATCGAAGCTTTCACGGACGCCGCCTCTTGCCTGCGTGGGTAGGTCGGTCTCTACCGCAATACCGTACCGCGAATGATTGTCGGCCGCTCTTCGGCCTTCCGGATCGCCGGTTGGACGAGCCCTTCGAGGAATGCCTTCAGAGTCGGCCGGTGGTCGGGAGGCAGACGGCCACACATGTAGTCAGGGCCGCGTCTCCAACGTCGCCTCGAATATCCTCCAATGGCCTCTTTCATCTGGTCCCACCAACAGAGAAATCGGACTCGCATGCTGCTTCATGTTCGAGTGGCGGCCGGCGTCGATCCGAACCCGGCGGCCCTCCCTGTGGTAGCTCACCTCCCGATATTCATTGGTATCACCCTTCAGCTTCGCGATCGGAAGGGCGGCCCGCAGCAGCTCCTGATACTTGGCGCCCGGAATTTCGATTTCATCCACCTCTCCGCCTGGATGGCGAGTGACGATGCGGATCACCGCGTCGCTCGCATATAGGTTGACGAGGTCAGGGTCGAAGCCTCTCTCGAGCCGAACGAACTCGGCGAAGAAACGCCGCGCCTCGACGAGAGAAGAGTCGGCCCCCGCCGAACCCGTCGGAATGAGGACCGCGACGACGAACGCCATCCGCGCGCCGACTCGAAGCGGGCTACGGGCGACCTCGAAGCTCAATCCGGCTCGCTCTTTCCGCGTGGTGGCTGCTTGATGTAGATATCGACCGAGTCGATCGTTCCATCGTCGTCGAAGCCGAAGAGGAGCACTTCGGGGAACACGCTGGACACGCCCTCGAGATCCAGGGCCTCGTTCAACTCGACACACAACGCCCCGCCTTCGAGCTCCCGAACACGGTCGACGTTGAGCGAGTAGTTCTCTAGGGCAGGGATGATGCGGGACAGGTAGGCGACATAATCGTCGCGGCCGTGAAAGACGTCGAGATAGGGTCCCGTCCGTTCCACTGATGGAGAGAGACAGCTCGCGAGCGTGCTCCAGCTCTGGGTTCGAATGGCGTCGAAATACCGTTCGAGCAGCTTCTTGCGTTCGTCCAGATCGGCCACTTCTACCCCGTTCGATTGATGCGATGGGCTCGCATGATGTGGCTCACTCCCAGATGGAGTCGAAGCAGTGCGGAGGAGCGATGGGTTCCCGGGGATGATATCACCTGCCTCGCCCGAGAGCTCCGAGACCCGTCCACGGCCCTGTCGATCACCACTTGCGCGATGCGCAGGCCCTGAAAACCGAGCTCCCGCGCGCACGATTGGTCCTGAGAATACTACTCATGAGACTTCCTTGTGTGAGCCGCCAGCCGTCGGGAGGGGGAGCCTCTCATGAAACGAGCCGAGAGCTCGAGTCACTCGCAGGCCGATCTCTTTACCCTGGCGAGAATCACGCCCCGCCGGATGCGCACGCTGAAGATGTCCTCGCCATCGGGGGTCTTTGGGGATTCGATGTCGAATCTGCCGTCGATGGAGAACGCCGCTGCAAGCATGAAGGTCTGGCCACACACCGGCACATAGCCGTCGCTCACGATCCGAAGCGTTCCGCCCGCGCTCAGGGTCCCGAATACCATGAGCCGGTCGACGTCGCCGATGCGTCCCGATTCTCTGACCTCCAGCTCGAGCACGCCGGCCGTTTGAGTGTAGTCACCTCTCACGACGGAGAGGGCCGAAGCGCGGCCCGGAGCGAAGGTTCCACCCCGGTTCAGCAGGTCGCCGCGAATCTGTGCGACGCTGAGGATGCCGCCATCGAAGTTGAATTCGCCTCCGCGGCGAATGTCCAGTCGCGGTGTGACGAGCTCGCCGTCGAGGAGGCTGAGGGTTCCCGCGTCCTCGATCAAGACCTTCGATGTATCTGTAATGCTTCCTCCTCCGTCCAGCACCAACTCACCCTCGGAGATGACCGTCTCTCCGGTATGGCTGTTGTGCCCGCTGGAGACGATGCGGCTCGTTCCGGTCTTGGTGATTCCAGTCTCGCGCGCCGCGGGTCGTCCCGTCGCGAAGGATCGGATGTCGCCCCGGAGCAGAAAATCTTCGCTGCCATCGCCGCCGAGCTCCAGGTCGTGCATCAGCTCGAGGTCGTTCTCTAGATGGAATGGGTAGGACGCGGGACCGGGGCCCTGTGCGGCCGCCATCAGCCTCGGGCCGTCTCCATTCTGGCTGCGCACCATGAGCAGGTCGTTGCCGTTGATCGTTGCGCTCACCGGCCCGCTCGAAGCGGAGGGATCGAAGGTGCCGGTGAGCCGTAGCTCGTTCAGCATGAAGGTCCGCGATGTCATCCGAGTCATGTCGTTCGTGGCGGTATAGGGGGCCTCGCTGTTGACGAAAAACTCCAAGACGACGTTCGCGTACGCGTCCTCCGGCAAGAGGGTCCGTGGTGATTCGTCCGTGGAATCGACGGCGACCCACCTCTCGGAGTCGCTCCAATGGGAGGAGCCCGCGATGTCGCGATAGCGAAACACGTCGTCGAAGCGGTTGAAGTTGTTGAAGCCGTGCCATGCCACCCCGCGAGGCCTCCTCCACTCGGGCTTGCCCAGCTCCGCCTCCCAGAGGTCGAGGTCGTCGAGCAGTTCTTGAATGAGATCCTCGTGGATTCGATCGCCCTCTTCGTCGGTTGCCTCACTCAGGTCGTTCGTCTCGCCGAGATCGACCGCGAGGTCGTAGAGCTCCGGCTTCAGGGAGCTGCTCGTGGCGCGGTTCGAGGCCACGAGCTTCCAGCTTCCGCGCCGGATCGCCCACTGCCTCAGGAAACGCCACCGCAGAATCTCATGGGGGGGCTCCGGGTCGATACCAGCGAGGTGAGGAAAGAGATCGACGCCGTCGGTGGGAGTGGTCATCTCTCCGCCGGCCGCAGCGATCAGCGTCGGGAAGAGGTCCAGCGTGCTGACGGGATGGTGGTAGACCCCGCCCCGGTCCTCCTCCCGTAGACGGGGATCGTGAATCACGAAGGGCACCCGGATTCCACCTTCGTAGAGCGCGAACTTCCAGTCGCGGAAGGGCCGGTTGTCCCGATCGTAGGGATTCTGCGAGCCACCGTTGTCGTTGACGAAGATGACGATCGTGTTGTCGGCGACGCTATCGTCGCTGAATCCATCTCCGTCGGGGTCCTCGAGGCGATTCATCACCCGACCGACGACCCGATCCATCGCCAGAGTCATGGCGGCTAGCCGCTGCTCGGCCTTGCTGCCGCCCGGGTTGGCCGCGACGGCGGCCTCGAAGTCGGAGAGCTTGGCCTGATCTGGGAAGTGGGGGCTCGCGAAGGCGAGATAGAGAAAGAAGGGGGCGTTGTCGTCGTAGTGACGCTGGATGAAAGCCACGGCCTCGTCCCCGTGTGCGTCGGTGAGGTATCGGGTCACCGGGCTTCCGGTGGCCGGCAGGTGGCGTCCCACCGCGCGGTCGCAGTTGGAGTCGGACTCACATCGGTTCCAGTCGTAGATCGGATCGAAGCCTCTCTGCACCTGCTGGTCGTCGTAGCGCATATCGAATACATAGTTGCGCTGTCCGGTGAGGAATCCGTAGTAGTACCCGAAGCCGTTCTCGATCGGTTGAAGACCGGGTCCTTCGTAGAAAAAGGGGCCGGCGTCGGTCTCGTATTCGGCATTCTCCCGTTGGCTTCCCAGGTGCCACTTCCCCACCATTCCCGTGTGGTAGCCGAGCTCCTGGAGACGCTCGGGCAAGAAGACCTGATCCGGGTGTACGCCGTTCGGCATGTCGGCCTGATAGCGCTGGTTCCAGATGTTGGCCTCGAAATCGAAGCGCTGCTGGTAGCGGCCGGTCATCAAGCCCGCTCGCGAGGGGGCGCAGATCGGGGCCGTGACGTAGCCGTTGGTGAACGTCGTACCCGACTGTGCGAGCTTCACCAGATTGGGTGTCGGGAAGGCGGGGTTCCCCGTCAGCTCGAGCTCGTTGTAACCCGCGTCGTCGGAAAAGATCAGCACGATATTGGGGCGCGTTGGGGTCGTGCTCTCGGGTTCGGCGAGGCAGGGGATGCTCCCGGCGCACGTGAGCCCAGACGGGCCGACGATTCCATTGCGCCGATAGCGAGTCACCCAGATTCGAAGATCCTGGCGGTCCACCCGCCCACTCGAATCGAAGTCGGCCCGAAGGTCGGTGTTGCTTCTGCGAGTAGCGGCCCACACCCAGTAATCGCGCCAGTCGACGAGCCCATCGTTGTTGGCGTCGCCGACGACCTCGCAAGCGTTGCCGTAGCCATCGCGGTCGGTGTCGAGTTGGTCGGGGTTGTAGACCGATATGCAGTTGTCGCGGTGGTCGGGCACTCCGTCCTCGTCGGGCATGACGACGGGCTCGGATGCAGAGACCAGGGAGGCGAGAGGCAGGAGAAGAACGAGTGCTGCCGGCCTGCGGCAGATCGATATCACACGGGTGATGCCGTGCTTCCCGCCGGCTCGGCTCGGCACTCTCGGGGGCTCAGGGGGCATCACCGGGGTACGTTTCGACGTGATCACGGGCGACGTCAGGGGCGAGGGCGAGGGCGATTCATCGCACATGTTCAGCGTCCGCTTTGGTGATTTTCGAGGGCCGTTCCCCATGCTCGATGAGATCAGCACGATTCGTAGGGAGCCGTCCAGACTCCGAGCACGTGGGGAAGGCCGCGTTGCCGTCGATCTGACCAATGATCACTCTATACTTTCTCCCGGGGTAAGTACAACAATGGAGATGCGGACCCCGCAGCAAGCCAAGCCGGATCAATACGCTTCCGGCCGGGGGATGGCGGCTCGCCGCTCGGCGTGAATCATCGACGAGGATCGGAAAGTTCTGTTTTTCGCTCTGAAATCGTGGGGACTGCGCAGCATTCTGCCTACGTGCGCGAGGTGGACCTGGCAATCAGCTGACGCACAGCCTCCGCTGCAGATCCTCACGATCGGCGCGTAGCTGCGGGCAACCGCGTGGGTATCGCCGCCTCCGAGCCCTGAAGCTCACCAACTCTCCGACCAGGGCCGCAGATCGACCTCGTGAGTCCAGGCGCTTCGCTGCTGGCGATGAACGTCCCAGTAGATCTCTGCGACCGCCTCCGGGTCGAGGAGCCCCGCATCGCCACGCGCTTCCTTGAGCTTCGGCAGGAAGGTATTGATGCGATTCCCGTCCACCGCCCCGTCGATCACGACGTGCGCGACGTGCAACCCCTGGGGCCCGAACTCCCGCGCGCACGACTGGGCGAGCATGCGCAGCGCCGCCTTCGACGAGGCGAAGCCGCCGAATCCCCCCTTTCCGCGCAGGGAGGCGGTCGCTCCCGTGAAGATGATCGTGCCCCGTGCTCGGGGCAACATGGCGCGAATCGCAGCCTGAGAAAGATAGAGCCCCGCAAGGGCGTTCACCCGCCACATCGACTCGAGGAAGGCGCCATCCATGTCGAGATAGCCCTTCATCGTATTGCCTCCCGCATTGAAGATCGCGGCTTCGAGGGGTGCGTGGGAGGTATCGGCTCCGGCAACGAGATCCGAGATCAGCCCCTCGTCCGTGACGTCACCTACGACCACTCGAACCTCGTCGCTGATCTCTCGCAGGCTCGCCTCGGCGGTCTCGAGCTTCTCGGCGTTGCGGCCCAGGATCGTGACGTGAAAGCCCTCCTTCGCGAATCGTCTCGCGACCGCAGCGCCGACTCCCGAAGCGTGCCCGACACCGACGAGAACGACTGAACCATTTGCCATTGGATCTCCTTCACCTCGAGGCCTCACACCTCAGGATGCAGCGGCGGGGATCGCCTGGTTGAACACGATCACGTTTCCGTGCGGATTCTGAACGAAGGGTGCTCGAGCATCTGGGAAATCAACCGGTCCTCGCGAGATCGCCCGCAAGCGCACCCTCGGCCGCGGGGGAGATTCTCTCGGCGACCACGATTTCGGAGGGGACCGCGAACGGGGCGACGCGTTCTTGATATCGAACGACCCATCTCTCGGGCTCGAGATGGTCGAGAAGATCGATCGGCCGGCAGCCTCCTACCCATTCGGGCACGAGGGCGTGAAGGCGACTCCAGCCGCTCGCGAGCACCCGGGAGGCCGGGCCCACGCCTGTCGCCAGACTGACGAGGCAGAGCAGCCCACCGGGCTCGAGGATCCGATGTGCCTCGTCGACCGCCAGCCGGATGTCGTTTTCGGAGAGGAGATCGAGGACGTAGCTCGAAACGAAGCGATCGCAGCTCGCGTCGCCATCCTCGAAGCGAATATCCTCCTTCGAGAGCCGTACCTTCGCTCGCTCGCCGAAGCGAGCGAGCTTGTCTCGTGAGAGGCGAACCATCTCGTGGCTGATGTCGACGCCGATGTACCCCGCATCCGCCGGCAGCTCCTCGCTGAGAACGCGCAAAGCGAAACGACCTGTGCCGCAGCCCAGCTCGATGACCCGGCGTGCCAGGTGGAAGTCGGCGTGAGCGACGAGGAGATCGACCGGCCGGTCTTCGTAGAATGCCTGGGTGTCCTGGCGCGAGCCGATGCGGTCGTAGACCCGTCGCGCCGCTTCGTAGCTGAGTGTTCGACTCATGCGCTCCATCCTCCGCTTCCTTCACCGGGCGTCATGGCGAACCACTCTTCCACTCCGGTGATCGGGTCCCGCCAGGGCGACTTCTTCGATGCATTCACCTTCTTCGCCGGCACTACGGAGCTCTTGCTCTACCGCTCAGACTCGGGGTCGATCTCGAAGTGTGGATTCCAAGCGACCTCCCAGAGGAAGCCATCCGGGTCGGCGAAGTAGCCCGAGTATCCGCCCCAGGACGCTTCCTCCGCGGGCTTCTGCAGGGTTGCTCCCGCCTTCACCGCCTGGTCGAGGAGGGCATCCACCGCTTCGCGGCTTCGCACGTTGTGGGCCAGGGTGAAGGCCCGAAACCCCGAGCCCTCCTGGGGGACGGTCGCGTCCTCTGCCAATGCCGCGCGTGGGTAGAGTGCGAGCCAGGTTCCGCCGGTTTCGAAAAATGCGATGCCATCAGGCCCCTCTCGCTTCGGTAGACCGAGACCGTCGCGATAGAATCCGATCGATCGCGTGAGGTCCGATACTCCCAGGGTCACGATCGAGATTCGGGGATCCATGCTTCGGCCTCTTCGAGAAATTGTTGGTCCACTTCTACCAGGATCTTCATTCCGCGCGCCGGAGGCACTGGAGCACAGCGTGGTCGAGAGACTTCGGCGCCCATCAGCGGTCCTCCCCTGCGGATCTCGAGGATCCCTTCCGAGGGCGAGGGCGGAAGCGGGATCGCGTTTCTTCTGTGGCACCCGGTCCGGGCTCGGCCACCAGATCCCGCCTCGTCAGTGCGCG
>CBDUYG010000068.1:0-10810 GCA_965371385.1 uncultured Myxococcales bacterium
TCGTCATGATCTCGTCCCTCGGCGGCTCCGGCAGTCACGCCGAGGAGTCGTTCCGACTGGGTGCCATCCAGGTGATCGGCAAGCCCTTCGAGGCGGATCAGATCGAGAACCTGATCGAGAGCGAGCTTCTGCGTCGCTCGCGAGAGCGAACAGAGTCGAAATGGGAGTGAAGTTCTTCGGACAGTTCCTGGTCGAGCGCGGTGAGATTCAAGCGGACGAGCTGCGCTCGGCCCTCGATCTGATGAAGCGCGAGAACCTCAGTCTGGGTGAGCTGGCGGTGAAGGCAGACTATGCGACCGGGGCGGATAGCCGGCGTATCAATGCGGAGCAGCGGCGTCTGGATCGGCCTTACGGCGAGCTGGCGCTTCAGATGGGCGTGCTCAGCGCCGTCCAACTCGACGAGCTTCTCGCGGAGCAGCGGCAGATCCGCCTCAGCCTGGGGCAAGCGCTCAGGAGTCTCAAGATCATCGACGTAGACCGTCTCGCCGGCCTGGAAGACGAATTCAAGCGAGAGCAGGATCGGTTCAGCGACATGAAGACCTCACTCCCGATCCGGCTCGAAGGAAATCGGGTCGCGGAGAGACTGCTCGATCTCTTTCCCCGCTTCTGCCTGCGAATGGCGCGCCTCGGAGCGCGGATAGGGCAGTACGAGCCGCTCTCGGAGCCATCGGGCTCGCCCTTTATCGCGTCCATGATCATCGTGGGCAGACCCGGAGTCGAGTTGGCCCTCGCGTCCGATCGCGCCTTTGCTCAGAAGCTCGGTTCCGGAATTTCGGGCCTCCGGGCCGAGAACCTGTCGGATGATTGCTGCCTCGACGCCATCGGCGAGTTTCTCAATATTCTCGCGGGCAATGCCATCAGTGTCCTCGAAGAGAGCGGCCTGGAGTATGGCATCGAGGCGCCGCGTTTCGGTGAATCAATTCGGGATGGGTGGAGCTTCGAGATCGCGTCGGATCACGGCGAGGCCGCGTTCATCCTTGCGCCGCGCTGACCTGCGCGTCCTTCTTCGACGGCAGATCCAGCCCCAGCCAGATCGCGACGCCCAGCAGGCCCGCGGCCAGCTGGAAGGGCCACGCCTGATCGAGGCTGTAGAGCAGCCCTGCGATTACCGGCCCGAACGTGCGCGCGAGCGACGCGGCGGCCTGGAAGCTCCCCATTACCGCCCCGCGGTGATTCTCGGGAGCCGCGAGGGAGACCATGCTCATCATCGATGGCTGGCTGATCGCCCGACCCACCGCCGATACGATGAGCGGAATCAAGAGCAGGTCCACGCGGTGGAACTGCGGAATCGCCGCAAACGCGAGCGCCATCATGGCCATCCCAGCCACCAGGAGATTCTTCTCCCCGTAGCGCTTTGCGAGTTGGCGGATTCCTCCGCCCTGGATCCCCGCCATCACCGCGGCCATCAGGACGAGGATCATCGCCACCTGGGGGGCGTCATATCCGAAGCGGTCGAGCATCAAGAAGGCGAACATCGATTCGAGCTGGGTGACCGCGAGGGAGAAGAAGAGGTTCAGTGTGCAGATGCGTCTCACCAGGGCGTTCTCGCGCAGCAACTCTCGAACCGAGGGGCCCCCTTCCTCGCTGAAATGGCGCTTCGGCTCGTTCAGGGAGTAGCCGGCCCAGACGAAGTTCACCGCGGCCATTGCAGAGGCGACGAGCATCGGGACGCCATAACCATAGGGAGAGAGCACACCGCCGACCGCTGGGCCCAGCAGGAATCCGATCCCGAACGATGCCCCCACCATCCCCATCCAGCGGGTGCGCTCCTCAGCTTTGGTGACGTCGCTCAGATAGGCCGTCGCAACGCTGATGTTGGCCGCGAAGGCGCCGCCCAGGATTCGCGCCACGAAGAGCCAGCTGAGGCTCTCTGCCAGACCGAGAATCAGCAGGCAAACGCTCGATCCAGCGATCGTCGCCAGCATTACCGGGCGCCGGCCGACGCGATCGGAGAGCCGCCCCCAGATCGGGGCGAAGATGAACTGCATCGCCGCGTAGCAGGTGAGAAGGAGACCGAGGACGGCGGGGCTGGCCCCGTGCTCCTTGGCAATGAAAGGCAGCACGGGCAGCACGATCCCGAAGCCGATCAGGTCGATGATGATGACGCTGAAGAGAATGGGCAGCGTTCGAGGCGCACGAGATCGGTCGGGGGGCATCGTCGGTGGTCTTGTGTGGGGTGGGAGTGGCAGGGAAGGTGGCAGGGACGGGTGTCGGGAGAGGCTCGAATCGGGGGGCGCCCGCAATTGGCCGGACGACGTAGGGAGGCCAGGGACCGCCGAACTATAGGACAACTGGGTCGGTCCTGGGTGGATCCCCACCTGGCCGGGCCGGGAACTGGTGACTTCCGCTCCTCCCTGGCGGGAGGTCTGCGGCCGGATTCTCCAGTCACTTCGAATGGGAACTCAAACCGGAGCGCCGATCGGTCGAAGGATCTTCCAATACCACCACTTTGATTGGATGAGTGATGAACTGCACATCCTGTGGAACCCGCGTCGGTTCCCGTGAGAAATACTGTCCCAACTGTGGCCGGAGCGTGCATGGTTCGGCCAACTCAGGCCTGACCGATCTCGGCGGCACTGAAGGCGGGAAGCTGTCGCCTTCCTCAGCTCAGATCCCGAGCATGCGCCAGGGGTTGCGGAATCCCGAGGCGAGCGGATCCGGGAGCTCGAAACGGCCGGAGGCCAGCTCCAGTGGGCAGACGAGTTCGCGAGGAAGGAAGAAGAGCGCGAAGAGTCGTTCCGGCGAGTCGAAGGCGCGCTCGGCTTCCGCTGCTGCGACCGGCGCTTCGGGCGCCGCTGCCGTGGGTCCCGATGAGATTCGCGCCCTGATTCAGGACCGGCCGGATCGTATCGAGGCCGGGCTCAGCATCTATACCGATTCGAAGGCCGAGCCCGTGGGGCTCGACTACGAGACCGATATGGGCCTCATCGATCTGCTTGGGCGCGACGCCTCCGGGGGTCTCGTCCTGGTCCTGATGGGCTCGAGCTTCGATGAAGGTCTGGAGGCCGGGGGCCGGGATCTCGTCTCGAATGCTCTGGAGAGAGTCGGTTGGATTCGCAAGCATGTAGCGGAACCCGAACAGGAGGTGAGGGCCATCGTGATCCTCGAACGACTTCCCGAGGATCTCAGCTACAGCGCCGCCGCCGTGGCCGAGACCATCGCTTTCAAGACCTGCCGACTCGAAGTGAGCTTCACGGACGTTGACGTCTGAAACGTCCGTTTGTTCGGCCCACCTGCATCTCGCCGCCTGGTGGGTCGTGGCGTGGGCCGTGCTTCCGCTCGCCTGTGCGTCTCCGCCGTCACCTCTGCACGACGCCGTGATGACCGCAGACCGCGAGGTCGTCGAGGTCTACCTCGATGCGGGGATCGATATCGAGACCCGGGACGAGACGGGCTCGAGCCCCCTCCACACCGCGGCTCGCGCGGGTCGCGGCCCCGTTGCCTCCCTGCTGATCGAGCGCGGCGCCGACCTCTCGGCTCGTGATGCACAAGGCGACACGCCGCTCCATCTGGCCGTCGAGGTTCCCCATGCGGCGCTCGTCTACAACCTGATCGCGGCCGGAGCGGATCTCGAAGCCCGCAACGACGCGGGAGAGACTCCGCTTCATCTGGCAGCTCGCAGCGCGCCACCCGATCTGGTCGAGCGCCTTCTCGCGCGCGGCGCAGATGTCGACGCGAACGATGGAACAGGTGCTACGCCGCTCGCGATTGCTGTCGAGGAAGAGCGTCCCGACGTCGTGAAGGTGCTGCTCGGCGAGGGCGCCGACCCGAAGCGTGCCAACCACCGGGGGAGGGCACCTCTGCACGTCGCCATCGAGGCGGAGAGGTTCGACCTGGCCACTCTGCTCGTCGATGCCGGGGCCGAGCTCGACGCTCCGGACGCCTCACTCGACACACCGCTTCACCTGGCCGCGCGGGAGCGGAAGCCTCGGAGCGCGCGCTGGCTTCTCGAGCGAGGCGCCAATCCCAACCAGTCGAACGCCGAAGGCGATACGCCCCTGCACCTGTCCGCACGGGGCCCCGGGACGCCCATCCTGAGGATGCTGCTTCAGTACGGTGCGGATCCCAGCATCGTCGATCATGAGGGTCGGGATGCGATCGAGGTCGCCAGGGAGGATGGAAAGAAGGGGGCAGTGAGGGACCTCGAGCGGGCCCCATCTCCGCTTCTCTCGGCCGCCGGTCGCGGCGATCTCGTGGCGGCAAAGAAGCGCGTCGAGGCGGGTGTGGAGCTCGATCGCCAGGATCGCTTCGGCCGCACCCCCCTGCTGCTCGCGCTCGAAGCCCGGGACCTCGAGATCGTTCACCTCCTCGTCGAATCCGGGGCGAATCTCGAGCTGGCGGACCGCAGTGGCATCACGCCGCTGATCGAGGCGGCGGGTGGCGGGCTTCTCGAGGCCACTTCGATCCTGATCGCTGGGGGCGCCCGCGTCGACCGCCGGGACCAGCGCGAAGAGACGGCCCTGATCGCCGCGGCTCGGGCAGGTCACTCGGAGTGCCTCGGGGTGCTGCTGGAGGCCGGCGCCGATCCCGACGCTCGTGCTCGTGGCGGAGAGACGGCGCTCTTCTACTCCATCCAGGGCGGCAACCTCGCGTCGCTGGGAATCCTGCTCGCGTTCGGGGCCGATGCACGAGCCCGCCTCACGAACGGTCGCACCCCCATCGTCTATGCAATACAAAGGCAGCAAGCGAAGATGATCCCGGCCCTGGTCGACGAGGGAGCTGATCCCGACGCAGAGGATCGCAATGGCGAGCGACCGCTCTGCCTCGCCGCTCGGCTCGGAAGTCCCGAGGTTGTCACGGCGCTCACGGAGGCGAATGCAGAGCCGCGCTCGCTGTGCCGAAACGGTCGCTCGGCTCTCATCGTCGCGCTCGAGAACCGAAACGGAGAGGCCGCGCTGGTTCTGATCGAGGCAGGCGCTGATCGCGTCCCCATGAAATCGGGTGGGGAGGTGGCGATCGTGATCGCGGCCGGACACGGAGAGGATGAGGTCGTGGCGGCGATCCTCGACTCCGAGCCGGCTCCGGAGGAGGCACTCGATCTCGCGCTTCTGCGCGCCATGCAGGCCCTGTCGAAGCTGAGCGCGCGGAACCGGTCGTGGCTCGAGGCGGGCGTGAGACGGCGTGAAGCGAGTCTTCGCTCCTCCCGCGGAGAGCGGGGCCTGCGCTTGGAGGCGGCTCCCTATCGCAGGAGCGCGGCGGCGCTCCTCGAAGCCGGCGCCGATCCTGATTGGAGCGAAGGAACCGACGATTCGGCCCGTTCGATCGCCGAGCGGATCGGAGATCGCGAGCTACTCGCACTCATGAAATCGAGGTCAGGCGGAGATCCTTGAGGATCAGGGCGTGGGGCTGGCAGTTGGCATCGGGGGTGGTGCCGGCATCTGGAGGGGAGCGGACTCGCCCGGCGCCGCAGGCACGCTGGTGGGAGATTGCGGCGAAGTCCCGCTCGTCAGCGTGCGGGTCACCTTCGTATCCACTCCCGCCGGGGTTGGCGTTCCCGTCGTGGGGGCCGGGCCGGCCGATTCGAGAGCTTGCGGCGAATCGGCGGGCGTCGCCGGAGGACTCGAAGATGCCTCGGGGATGGCGGTGTGTTCATTGATGACGATCAGCTCGCTCCGGATGTCCAGGGCCGAGTTCTGCGTGGCTCCGACGACCTTCCCCGTGTCTGGAGTGGCCGTCGATTCAGCGATCAGCATCGGATCCATCGAGGGATCCGCCGTCCCACCCTCGGGCGCGATCTCGCGATCCGCGCTCCCAGAAATCGGGGTCGACTGCAGCCAGGCGTTGGCGACATCTTCGGCGTCGAGCGTCGGAATCGTCTGCCGGGGCGGATTGTCTTCCGCTGCTCGCGCGGCCATTTTCTGAACAAACTCGTCGATGCCTGCCTCTGACGGGTCGGCGACCTCTTCGGCGTTGTGGCGGGCGATCTGCTCGAGGAGCGGCCCGATCAGGTCGAACTCTCCGGTGAGTTGAACCGTCCCGAGGGCGGCTACGAAGAGTGCGAAGAGGAGGACGACCCTTCCCGCAGCGCCGAAACCCGAGCTGCGGCGGGGGCGGGGTGCATTCTTGCGCAGATGCGTCGGCGTAGGCGATGGGGCGCGCACGATCGTGTGCGTGAAATCTTCGAAGCGCGCAGGCTCGTCGGCCAGCTCGATTCCCACTGTGCTCGATTCCTCGACCTTGGAAGCCGGCGTGTCGTAGTGGTCGATCGGCGCGTCCGTCAGGGGCAGGGGGTCGTGCATCAGCTCGCGCCGCGACTCGCGGGTGTCGACCGGAGTTGCGAAGGCAGGCCCCTGGTCGAGCATCTCCTGGGCGGTAGGAGTCGGAGAGGGCGTAGCAGCGCTCTCGAACATCGATGCGTCGATTTCCGACGCCTCGTCGCCTCGGACATGCCCGCCTCGTGGCAGCTCCCCGCAGAGTTCGTCGATCAGGTCGGCGTCGATACGAGATATCGCTCTCACCCCGGCCTCCACGAGAGCCCGCTCGCACAACTCGTTGATCGCCCGGGGAAGCCCATCCGTGTGCCGATGGATCGACATGCACGCTTCCGGGGAGAAGAGGTTGTCGTGGTTCCAACCCGCCTTGGCGAGATGCTTGGAGATGTAGTGGCCGATCCCGTCGGCGGGAATCGGAGCGAGTTGAAGCTGCAGGGTGGTGAACCTGTCCAGCCACCAGAGCAACGGGACCTCGGCTCCGGTTGCGGCGGTATCGAGATTCGCGAGCAGAACGCACTGGAGCAGCTGCCGACCGTCTTCTCCTTTGTACTGGAGTAGAACGTCGAGGTGATCGAGTGTTTCGTGGCTCAGCTCTTCAGCCTGATCGATCAGGAGCACGAGCCTCACATCCCGGCCCTGGTGCGCACTCAGAAGGCTGCGGCGCGACACGTTTCCGCCGGGCAGCTCCAGCTTCTTTGCGATCGAAGCGCGAATCTCTTCCCAAGGTCGTTGTGGATTCAGGATCGGGACGACGAGCGCATCATTCTTCAGGAGCTTGGGCAGCGCACGGCAAAGGCTGGTCTTACCGACTCCGGTCGAGCCGCTCAAGCAGATGCGCGGCGAGTCGTCGTCGAGTCCATTCTTGATTTCGGAGAAGGCCGCGCGCAGGGATTGCGTGCCCAGAACCAGCCCCTTCGTGGGCTTGTGCTCGAAGGGAGCGCGCTCGAGCTGGTAGAAGCGCAGGTACGCGGCCATGCAGGAATAAATCGGCAAGCCGGTGCACGTTCCTGAGTGTTATACCGCCGGGAAGCTCACGGCCCGGTCTCTGCCTGGAGTGGAAGCCGTCCAGTCATGAAGGAAGCTCGAGGGACTGCTAGGATTCGGCGCCCTCGAGCCGGCTTGCGCGAGAGACCGCGGTCGGGCCGACAGTGGGCGTCGAACTCAATCCCTGGGAGAAGAATTGGCTGACGATGCGATCGAGCAGGTAGTGAGTTTCCTACGCGAGAACTCCCCGATGGCGGGCGACACCATCCCGGAGATGCGCGAGAGCATGAAGCAGGCGACCGCCATCATGCCCCTACCCGAAGACGTGAGCTTCGAGGGAATCGACGCAAGCGGCGTACCGGCCGAGTGGACGGACGCTCCGGGCGCGCAGAGCGACCGTGTGCTGCTCTACTTCCATGGCGGCGGCTATACGATCGGCGGCATCCATTCACATCGTCAGCTCTGCGCCGATCTCTCCCGAGCGGCCGGTCTGCGGGTACTCTCCGTGGACTATCGGCTCGGACCCGAGCATCCCTACCCCGCGGCGGTCGAAGACGCCGTCGCGGCTTATCGGTACCTGCTCGAGCAGGGGTTCGCGCCCGAGAAGATCGCTCTTGCGGGCGACTCGGCCGGGGGCGGGCTCACCGCCGCCGCTCTCGTGGCCCTGCGCGATGCGGGCGAGCGAATGCCCGCCGCCGGGGTATGCCTCTCTCCCTGGCTCGACCTCACTCAGAGTGCCGGGACGTACGCGAGCAAGGCCGATGAAGACCCCCTCGTCTCGAAGGAGATGCTCGACCTGATGTCCGCGGCCTATCTCGACGGCCAGGACGCTCGGCAGGGAACGGCCTCCCCGGTCTTCGCCGAGCTCAAGGGGCTTCCGCCGATTCTGGTTCAGGTGGGCACGGCGGAGGTACTGCTCGACGATTCGCGCAGCTTCGCCGAGCGTGCGAACCAGGCCGGCGTGGATCTGGTGATCGAAGAGTGGCAGGACATGATCCACGTCTGGCACTGCTTCGGAGCTCTGCTCCCCACCGCTTACGAGGCGATCGATCGAATCGGCGAATACCTGGAAGAGAAGCTCGCCTGAGGTCGTGAATCGGCTCAAGGGAAAAGGGGCAGATCGATGATGAAGGTGGCCCCGCCACCTGCCCGGTCTTCCACATGGATCTCGCCTTCATGGCCCACGACGACACCCTTGGCGATTGCGAGGCCCAGCCCGGTGCCCTTCGGATTGGTGGTGAAGAAGGGCTCGAAGATCTTCTGCTTGTTTTCATCCGGCACACCCGGGCCATTGTCGCTGACACGGATGCGCACGTGATTGCCCGTGGGGTCGAGGGCGCCGTCGACCTGGAGCTCGCCGCCTTCGGGCATCCAATCGAGGGCGTTGTTGCCCATGCTTTCGAGCGCTGCCAGTAGCAACGGGCGGTCCACTTGAAGTGTCGGTAGATCTGGATCCGTCACCATCTCGACCCGTACACGATTCGCCTCGGCGCGCCGAGCGATTCCCTCGCCGAGAGTCGTGAACATGCCCTCGAGGCTCTCCGGGGCGCGATTGATCTTGCCCTCGCGATACAGCTCGAGGGTGCGGCGCACCACCTGTCCGACCCGGCTCGTGAGCTCCAGCAGATTGTCGAGCTGTTCGCTGGGCTGCTCGGCCTCGTTGATCATCATTGTGATCTCACCGATCAGGGCACCGAGGGGATTGTTGATCGAGTGGGCGACACGCCCGGCGAGGTCGCGTGCGGTTCCAAGACGTTCGGCGTCGAGAAGGAGCGATTGAAGCTGGCGCAGCTCCTGGTTCTTGCGCTCGAGCTCCATCGTTCGCTCGGCGACGCGCGACTCGAGGTTCTCGCGGTAGCGCCGGTCGTGCTCCTCGAGCTCGACCCGTTGACTCACGTCTCTGAGTATCGCTACCGCGCAGTTTTCGCCGGTACGCGTCTTGTAGAGGCGCGCCTCCATCTCCATCCAGACCCAACTGCCATTCTGGTGGCGAACCTGGAAGGTGGGTCGCTCGGCCCAGCGGGGCTTCAGCCCGAAGCAGTCCGAGAGGAACTGGCTGAGGATCTCGCCGTCTTCGGGGTGGAGCCAGCTCATCAGGTTGGTTCCGATTGCCTCCTCGGCGTCGATGCCGAGGAGCTCGTCCGCAGAGGGGCTCACGTAGCGGAAGACGCCGTCGGGAGCGATCTCGATGATGAGATCCACGGCCGACTCGGCGAGAGCTCGAAAGCGGGCTTCGTTCTCCTGTAGCTCGGCGTGGGCGCCTTGGAGCTTGCGGTATCCCTCTTCGAGTTGGTGTTGCTGGGTGCCGAGTTGCTCGATCGCCGCACGGGCAGAGAAGAGGACGCGAGCGGCTTGATGGATGCGGGTCAGGATCGAGCGCGAAGGGGGAGGGGTGATGATCCACTCGCCCCAGCGCGCGCGTATGTCGGAGATGACCTCGGCGGGAGGCAGGGAGAGGATGCGCGGCATCGCGCGCAAGGCTCCGGTTCCCAGATGGAAGATCTGGGGGCAGGGGCGGTGTTGGCCGGGTATTCGGGCGATGATCGTGATGCGGCCGTCTTCGAGCACATCCTGGCGGCTCTCGATGATCGGGAGATAGCGCTTCAGTGCCCAGCGCTCACCCGAGGAGTAGAGGGTCTCGGGGCTCGCGGCGAAGCCGGCGAGGCGGCGCAGCACCGGGGCCATACTCATGTCGGTGATGTTCTCTCCGAGTCGCTCGAGCCCTTCGGGACCGCCGACGTAGGCTTCCAGGCGCACCAGGAATTCGACGAAGAGATTCCAATCGATCACAGGGTTTGCGGAATGTAGATCGGCGGGGTCGAAGGGCAGGCCTTCGAGGATCGCGTCGAGGTCGATCGAGTTTTGCCTCAGAATCTGGAAGCAGTCTTCGAGAAATTTTCCGGAGACATGGCCCATCTGTCTCTCCCGCCAATGGCAACTCTTGAAATCTAACAGAACCGGGCGGGATCTTGGAGCCGGGTCGAATATTGTTTCTGAGAGGGGTCGGGCCCGCAGAAACCTGGGATGGCTATGAGAAAAGAATCGAGAATGGTCGATGCCAGGCGCCGCACCCGAAGCTACGGCGCTGCCCCGACACGTACGAACAGAAAGTCGCCATCCTCGTGTCCGGCGAATCGGAGGTCGCCGTATCGCGGGCTCTGTCGCGACTCGAGCATGACTCGGCGCTTCAGGCGATCGTAGAGCGTCGTGCCGTCGAGCACGGATTCGTTTCGCTCGAGAGCGCGGACGAATGCGCTGGCAAAGATCGAGTGGCCATCGAAGCCGGCATCCGGTACGGGCTCGATCCCGCCCGACGAGAGAACGGTGCGCGAGCGACTGCTCCGGGCGCGTTCGAGCCATCCGGGATCTCGTCGGGTGATGGTCAGACCACGGGTCAGCGAGCCCGAGTAGCAGTTGTCGGAAACGACCAGGACATGCTTCGCCTTGATGGCGCGGATCATCTGGCTCACGGTGGAGTTCGAGATCCACGCGGTCTGATCCCGACGGCTGGCATCGACCGGAAGCCAATAGGCCTCCGCAGCTTGCGTGTCATCCCACCCGTGGCCGGCATAGTAGATCAGCAGGTTGTCGCCCTCGTCCAGGCTGTACCGGTA
>CBDUYG010000069.1:0-10805 GCA_965371385.1 uncultured Myxococcales bacterium
CTATCCCAGCCTCGCCGCCACATCGGCGGCCGCGTAGGTGAGGATCCAATCCGCTCCCGCTCGCTTGATCGAAATCAAGGCCTCTTCCATCGCGCGTTCGCCATCGAGCCAGCCGTTGCGCGCGGCCGCATGGATCATCGCGTACTCGCCCGACACGTGATAGGCCGCCAGGGGAACATCGAACTCCCTGCGAGCGTCCGCGAGGATGTCGAGGTAGGGGAGCGCCGGCTTCACCATCAGGAGATCCGCCCCCTCCTCGAGATCGAGACGCATCTCGCGCAGAGCCTCCCGGCGATTCGGCGGGTCCAACTGATACGCCCGGCGATCTCCGAACTGCGGCGTGGACTCTGCGGCATCGCGGAACGGGCCGTAGTAGGCGCTCGCGAACTTGGCCGCGTAGGAGAGAATCGGAATGTCCTCGAAGCCGTTCGCGTCCAGGGCCGCGCGAATGGCGGCGACACGGCCGTCCATCATGTCCGAGGGGGCGACGACGTCGGCGCCCGCCCTGGCGTGGGAGAGGGCCGTCGCGGCGATGCGCTCGACCGAGAGGTCGTTCTTCACCTCCTCACCCTCGATGATTCCGCAGTGGCCGTGGTCGGTGTACTCGCAGAGGCAGACGTCCGTCATCACACAGAGCTCGGGGAGCGATCCCTTGATGGCCTCGACGGCCCGCTGCACGATGCCGTCCGCCGAGTCGGCGCCCGAGCCCCGAGCGTCCTTGTGCGCGGGGATGCCGAACAGGATCAAGCCGGGGACACCGACATCGGCGACGCGCTTCGCTTCTTCGACCACCTGGTCGACCGAGAATCGAGAGACGCCGGGCATCGAAGCAACCTCTTCGCGTACCCCGGAGCCTTCGACGACGAAGAGCGGAAGCACCAGATCGTCCCGCGACAAGCGCGTCTCGCGCACCATCGCGCGCAGTGTCGGCGTACGCCGAAGGCGCCGCATCCGATCGCTGGGATAACCCATATCCGAATTCCTTCTCGATCTTGAAGGCGACGAAACCCGCGCTCGCCTGCAGGGAGCAAAGCCGATGGTGACGCCTGGATAGCCTACCGCTCCTCCGCTCGCCGCGACGACATGTACTCGACCAGGGCCTCGACCATCTCCAGGCCGCCAGGCCGCAGGGGCACCACCTGGGGAGTGACGCCTTCCCGCTCGAGGGCTCGGCTGGTCGTCCTCCCCACCGCAGCGACGACCGTCCGCGAGACGGCACGCCGCCCCGCGTCGCCGAGCAGGGCGAAGAAGTTCTCTACGGCCGAGGGGCTCGCGAAGCTGAGCACGTCGAGGTCGCCCGCCACCAGCTCGGCCTCCAGCTCCGCCGCATCGACCTCCGGCGCCAGATTGCGATAGGCCTCGACGCAGTCCACGACCGCTCCCGCAGCGCGCAGCCCATCGGGCACGACCTCTCGCGCGATGCTGGAGCGCGGGATCAGGAAGCGCCGTCCCGCGGGCGAGAAGGTCTCGATCAACTCGGCGACGAAGGCCTCGGCGTCCCCCACCCCACCACCCGTGAGATGCACTCCGAGCCCGGCTTCGAGCGCAGCGCGAGCCGACTGCGGACCAACGCAGAGAACGCGGGCTTCGAGCCCCTGGAAGGCGGAGTCGACCCCCAGCTCTCGGGCTCGCGCCGCGAAGAAGCGGACCGCGTTCGCGCTCGTGAAGATCAGGCCGTCGTATTCGGCCAGACGCCCCAGCGCCTCGTCGAGGTCGCGCGTGTTCTCGGGGGCCGTCAGCTTCACCATGGGACGCAGCACGGGCTCGGCCCCAGCTGCTCGCAGGGCACTCGCCATCTCACCCGATTGCTCGGGAGTGCGAGTCACGAGCACCCGGCGCCCGAAGAGGGGTGTCTGCTCCCACCACGCGAGCTTCTCCCGTAGCTGGACGACATCACCAATCACCACCACGCAGGGCGCACCCAGCTTTGCACTCGCTACCCGCTCGGCCAGCTTGCATAGCGGTGCCACGACCGTGCGTTGGCTCGCCAGGGTTCCGTTCATCACCGCGGCCGCTGGAGTCTCGGGATCCCGTCCTCCCTCGATGATCCGCTCGGCGAGCGTGCCCAGGTTGCGCATCCCCATCACGATCACGAGCGTATCGACCGCGCTCCCCAGCTCCTTCCAGCAGGTCGCCTCGGAAACGCGAGTGGGGTCCTTGTGCCCGGTCACGACCGCGAAGGAAGCCGAGTGGCGCCTGTCCGTCACGGGAATGCCCGCGTAGGCGAGCGCCCCGACGGTCGAACTCACTCCCGGGACCACCTCCCAGGAGACTCCCGCCTTCACACATTCGCTCGCCTCCTCGCCGCCGCGACCGAAGACGAAGGGATCGCCGCCCTTGAGCCGCACCACCCTCTGCCCCGCACGAGCGCGCTCGACGATCAAGGCGTTGATGTCCTGTTGAGATCGGGTCGGGAGGTCGTGCCCGCGCTTTCCGACGTTGATGCGCTCGGCCCCTTCCGGCACGAGATGCAGCAGCTCATCGCACGCGAGCTCGTCGTAGAGCACGACATCCGCGGAGGCGAGAGCGGACGCGCCGCGAACGGTGATGAGGTCGGGGTCGCCGGGTCCGGCGCCGACCAGGATGACGTGCCCAGCGCCCGGGCGGACGCCATGCGACCGTCGGGAGTCATCCGTCATGCCGAAGCTCCTCCAGGATCTCGCGGCCACCCGAGGCGAGGATCTCGTCGGCCACCTTCCGCCCGAGCGAGACGGCCTCACTCTCAGGGGCTTCGCCTTCGGCGCGCACCACGCGTCGGCCATCGAGACTGGCGACCAGCCCTCGCAGTCGCACCCGGCCGTCTCCGGCGGGCGTCATGTGCACCGCCATCGGCACGGTGCAGTCTCCTTCGATGCGCACCAGGAAGCTGCGCTCGGCGCGCTGGGAGAGCACCGCCACCGGATCGTCGAGCTCCCCGAGGCGTTCTGCCAACGGATCCTCGGATCGGGTCTGGAGTGCGAGGGTTCCCTGACAAACGGCCGGCAGCATGCTTGCTTCGGGGATCCTCTGGCTGATCCGATCCGTCAGGCCGAGGCGCTCGAGGCCCGCGCACGCCAGGATGATCGCGTCGAGGTTCTCGCTCTCGAGCTTCGAGATCCGCGTCGGGACATTGCCGCGCAGGGGAACGATCTCCAGATCCGCCCGCTGCTCGAGCAGGAGGGCGGTGCGGCGGGTGCTTCCAGTACCGACCCGGGCGCCGCGCCGCAGACGCTCGAGGGTCATCGCAGGGTCGCGAGAGACGAGCGCATCGCGGGGATCGACTCGCTCGGGGAACGCCGCCAGGGTGAGGCCCGGCGCCAGCTCGGCGGGAAGATCCTTCGCACTGTGGACCGCAAGATCCGCACGCCCCTCGAGCAGCGCCTCCTCGATCTCCTTCACGAAGAGGCCCTTTCCCCCGATCTCGGCCAGGGGTACGTCCAGGATGCGATCCCCGCTGGTCTTGATTACGACGAGGCTACTCTCGAGGGAGAGCTCTTCGCCCAGCCGCCCCGCCACCCATCGCGCCTGGGCCAGGGCGAGGTCGCTTCCGCGCGTGGCGATGCGGACGGGAGTCATTCCTCCTCCTCGCCGCCGCCGGAGTCCGGGCGGCTCCTCTCGAATTCTCCGTCACGCAGTAGCGCCTGCTCTTCGAAGTCACCAAACGACGCCACAACGTCGCGCAGGCGTTCGCGTTCGAGCTCGGAGCGCAGAGCCTCGTCGCCGTCGGCGCCCGGTGCGTTTGCGTCGTCCAGGGCGAAGAGTGAGCGGGCCGCTTCCATCGAGGCGATCCCCGCCTCGCGGTCGGCCTCTCGGCGTAAGCGCGCAAGCGGGGAGTGGAGGATCTTGTTGACGATGGACCGGGTGAGAATCTCGACGGCGTCGGCCTGCTCGTCGTCGAGGCGCAGGCGGCCCGCCATCCGCCGGAGCTCCTCGCTGCGGATCGATTCGGCGCGGGCGCGCAGGTGACGGATCGTCGGAACCGCCTGCAGGGCCGTCATCCAGCCCTCGAATTGCTGCTGCTCCTGCATCACGATCTGCTCGCCCCGGGCCGACTCCCGCTCGCGCTCACCCGCGTTGGCGGCCGCAACGGCCTGCAGATCGTCCATGTCGTAGAGGTAGGCACTGTCGATTTCATCGACCCGCGCATCGATGTTGCGGGGGACCCCGATATCGATGAAGAAGATCGGACGGCTGCGACGCCCCTGGAGCGCCCGGGCGACCCGCTCGAAGCTCAGCAGCGGCCGATCGCCACCGACGCAGGTGAGCACGATGTCGGAGTCCTCCAACAGATCATCGAGATCGTCGATGGAGTGGGCGCTGGCGGCGAAGCGCGCGGCCAACTCCTCGGCCCGGGACAGGGTCCGATTCGCGACGCGAATATCGCTGAGCCCCTCGCGCTGGAGCGCCATCAGGGCCAGCTCGATCATGTCTCCCGCACCGACCAGCAGGGCGCTCTTGTGCTCGAAGTCCTCGAAGATCTGACGCGCAAGGTCGACCGCCACCCGCGCCACGGAGACGGGCCGCTCGGCGATACGGGTTTCGGTCTTCACCCGCTTGGCGGTCGAGAATGCGCGCTGAAAGAGGCGCGAAAGCACGGGCCCGCAAGCACGACACTCGACCGAGAGGTGATAGGCGTTCTTCATCTGGCCGAGGATCTGGGGCTCTCCCACGACCATCGAATCGAGGGAGGCCGCCACGCGGAAGATATGAGCCACCGCGTCGCGGTCCCGATGCTCGTAGATGTGATCCTCGAGGGATGAATCACCCGGGATCGGCTCGCTGCCCGCGAGGCTCGTGGCGAAGAAGTGCATCAGCCGATGGCGAGCATCTTCGACACGATCGGTCGTCACGACCAGCTCCACGCGATTGCAGGTGGAGATCAACACCGCCTCTTGAATCTCGTCATATTGAACGAGCTTGCACAGGGCCGGGCCCGGATCGTCGGGAGCGTATCGCTCGCGCACCTCCACGGGTGCCGACTGATGATTCATTCCGATCAGCAGAATCTTCATCCCAGTAGACCCACCACCACGATTCCGAAGAGCAGGAAGCCGAAGCCCGCCAACGCGCTCGCCGCAGCCTGACGCGCCCCCTGGCGCCCGGCGTAGCGCGCCATCACCAGCCCTGCGTAGATCGCCCACGCGATCACCATCCAGGCCTCGTGGGGCGTCCCCTTCCAGGCTACGCCGAGGCTCTCGCTCACCCAGATGAAGCCGGTGATCACACCCAGGGTGAGAAGCACGAAGCCGACCGCCGTCGAGACGACATTGACGCGATCGAGAGCCTCGAGGGAGGGGAGCTTGATCCTGGCGGGGACCGGGAGCTTCGCCTTCAAGCGCCGATGCTCGACCAGGAAGAAGAGGCCCGCGAGGCCGGCAATCCCGAGCAGCGCGATTCCCGCGCTGGCGAGCAGGATGTGGGCGTGGGGCCAGGCCCCGCCCTCGATCGCCGGATCCGGAGCCGCGCGCGTCATGCCGAGGGAGGCGAGGAAGACCGAGAGGAAGGCCGCGGGGCCAACCACTGCGGCCAAGGCCGGAAGGCGGATTCGCCACATCAGCAGCAAGAAGAATAGAACCGACATCCAGGCGACGAGCGCGATCACGAGGGGAAGCGAGTTGAGAGAGAGAGGCGCTTCGGCGAGGTGGATCGTAGAGAAGGCGATGGTCTGGACGGCGGCACCCATCGCCAGGCCCCAGGCGGCCCCTCGGCTCATGCGCGACGATGGCAGGACGACGCTTACGAGAGCTCCGATCCCTGCCGCGAGGTAGATCGCGGCGGCGAGTTGATGGAACTCGACCACCTCAAAACTCCATGAATGACATCAACGGCTCGACTGACTCGAAAGAAGACTGTGCCGGGTTTCGACCCTGGTCTGGAATCGGGCTCGGGCTCGGGCTCTCGTCTCGAATCGGCGCGACGCCGACGCTATGGCGAGCGGCCCCGAGCGGCGACCGATATCCCCAACCGCCGACTCAATATAGAGATTCTCGCTCCGCGCCGCCGGGCCGCGGCCGATCAGCTCTTCCCGCGGGCCTTGTCCATGAGCGCCATCTGCGCCGCTACACGACTGGAATCGTTGACCATTTCGAAGACCCGAAAGGCCGGCTCGCCGAACAGGACGAAACGGATCTCCTCCAGGGAGGTCTCGCCCTCGAAATGCCGATTTGCCTCCTCGAGGGAGATCTCGGCGCAGCGCTGGAGCGAGAAGCCGGCGATCCCGGTTCCGATCGCGGGGCAGGCAATCGTACGACAGCCCCGCTCGGACGCCAGCTCGAAGCTGCGCCTGAGGCTGCTGCGCACGCTCGCCGAGTCCGCCCGGCCGCCCGGAAGCATGCCGGCCGCGTGGATCACACAGTGGGCTCGAAGCGTACCGGCGCTGGTGACGGCGGCTTCACCGAGCGGGATCGACCCGATCTCGTCGCACTCGCGTTGGATCGAGGGGCCACCCTTGTCGCGGATCGCCCCCGCGACTCCCGCACCGAGCTTCAGCCGACTGTTCGCAGCGTTGACGATCGCGTCGACCTCCTGCTCCGTGATGTCCCCTTCGATCAGGGTGATGCGCCCCATCGGAAGTTCCTCTACTTGCGCTTCAGGTCCGGTCTAGCGACCGGCTCGGGCCTCGATCACCCCTGCGGCCAGCAGAGGAACCAGGATCTCATGGTGCCCGATCAAGGAGATTCCCCGCCCACCCAATCGTGTCGGCCGCTCGATGATGTTCACCTGGGGCCGATAGTGGCGGATGAAGTCGAGGTTCACCGTGGTGAAACGCTCCACTTTGTTACCGAGGTTACGAGCCAGGGAGAGCGCTTTGAGAAAAACCTCGGGGAGGATCACAGCCGACCCGACATTGAAGAGCACGCCGCCCTCGAGATCGGCGACCAGGCCCGCGAGGCGCTCGAAGTCGCGATAGCTCGTGGCGCCGAGCGCTGCGCCGTCGGCACTCGGATGCATGTGGTGGATGTCGCTCCCGATGGCCACGTGCACGGTGGCGGGGATACCGAGCCGCGCCGCCGTTGCGAGCACCGAGCGGTCCTTGTGGCGGTAGCGCCCTTCGAGAATCTCGAGACCGACGCTCTCCCCCATGCCCAGACCCGCGGCGGCGCCGCGATTGATGGCCGCATTGAGGTTCTCTGCGGTCTCCTTCGCCATTCCGAAGCTGCCGTCATCCAGAGCCTCGGCAACGTCTTCACTCGTCTTGCCCATCATCGCGAGTTCGAGGTCGTGCACACAGCCCGCGCCGTTCATCAACAGACCGCCGATCGCCCCTCGTTCCATCAGATCCACTACCAGGGGCGCCAACCCCACCTTGATGAGGTGGGCGCCGAAGCCCCAGAGAACGAGCTTCTCCTTCGACCACGCCTTGTCCCAGGCCGCGAGGACCGCGCGCAGATCGGCAGCTCCGAGCAGGTTCGGAAGGTGTTCGAGGAAGTCCGAGAATGAGTCGCCCGGGCTGTGGGGCACTCCCTCGTCCCGGGTCTTCACCTTGCTGCGGCGACCCCGGGCCGGCACCGTCCTGACCTTCGAGCGATCGATCCGCCGACCGCCGGCCTTCCGCGTCACGACGACTCCAGCTCGGGAAAGAGAGCTGCCTCGACGAGCTCGCAGACGATGTGCCCGATCGCGATGTGTGACTCCTGGATGCGCGGGGTGACGTCCGAGGGAACGGTAATCGCATGATCCACGGCCGGCGCAAGCTTGCCGCCTCCCTTCCCGACGAGACCGACGCTGATGAGACCGCGCTCCCTCGCGGTTTCGACGGCGGCGAGGATGTTGGGCGAGTTACCCGAGGTGGAGATCGCGATCGCCACATCTCCCCCCACACCATGGGCCTCGATCAAGCGGGAGAAGCTGCGATCGAAGCCGTAGTCGTTGCCGATCGCGGTCAGCTCCGAGGTGTTCGCCGTGAGCGCAATTGCGGGGAGCGCGGGGCGATCTTCCATGTAGCGGCCCGTCCACTCCGCGGCGATGTGCTGGGCGTCCGAGGCGGAGCCGCCGTTGCCGAAGAGCAGGACCTTGTGTCCCGATCGGAAGCACTCGCCGACGAGCTGGGCGACGCGGACGATCGCCTCCCCCATCTGCTCAGCGAGGGCCTTCTTGACCGCGATGCTCTCATCGATCGAACGTCGCACACGCGCGAGGGCTACCGCATCTGGATCAGCGCGGTGAGTCGAACTCTGCTGGGTATCCGAGGCGTTCATCTTGGGGAACACTATACTCCAGAACCGGCCCTCCCGGTCCGGTCCGACGCTCGGATCTGCTGCTTCGTGCGTCACTGCAGAATGCGGGCTATACCATCCAGGCTGCGCTGGGAGGATGGGCTCGGGTCCTCACCCTGGATCCGCGTGAGAGCCCGAGAAGACAGCGAGAGAAGCAGAATCAAAGAGCCGGAAGACAGAACGGGAAGACGGGAACCGGAAGAAAAGAACCGGAAGTCAGACAGGGAGGCCATCCATGGCGGGCGTTTCAGACATCAACGACGAAAACTTCCAGGCGGAGGTGCTCGACTCCGACATTCCGGTCATCGTTGACTTCTGGGCCGAGTGGTGCTCTCCCTGCCGGGCCATCGCCCCGATCATCAAGAATCTCGCGGACGAATACGACGGACGCGTCAAGATCGTGAAGCTCAACATCGACGATTCCCCGAGCACTCCGGGCCAGTACGGTGTGCGGGCGATCCCGACGGTGCTCTCCTTCCGAGATGGCCAGGTCATCCAGCAGATCCAGGGCGCCCGGCCCAAGGGCGATTTCGCCGAGATGGCGGAAAAGCTGCTCTGAAACGGCCCGGCCCCCGTCGAGGGCCTCATGTCAGGGCTAGCCAACTCATCGGTCATGAACATCACCCCCCGACCCGACGTCGTGATGACGCGGGGCGAGGGGTCGTGGCTCTGGGACGAGACGGGGAAGCGCTACCTCGACTTCGTCCAGGGCTGGGCGGTGAACAGCCTGGGGCATGCTCCGGCCGCGATTCGCGAGGCCCTCGCCGCCCAATCCGCCCTCCTCCTGAGTCCGAGCCCCGCCTACCACAACCGGCCCCAGCTCGAGCTGGCCCGGGGGCTCGCCCGAGCGAGCGGCCTCGATCGTGTCTTCTTCTGCAATAGCGGAGCCGAAGCCAACGAGGGAGCCATCAAGCTCGCACGAAAATGGGGGCGGAAGCATCGGGACGGCGGCTTCGAGATCATCACGGCCCTCGATGCCTTTCACGGCCGCACTCTGGCCACGATGGCGGCCAGCGGAAAGCCCGGCTGGGACGAGCTCTTTGCGCCACGCGTCGAGGGCTTTCGAAAGGTTCCCTATGCAGATGTAGCCGCCGTGGAGAGCGCGATCTCGCCGGACACGGTGGCGGTGATGCTCGAACCCGTTCAGGGAGAGGCCGGGGTCGTCGTACCACCGGAGGGAACGTTGGCAGCCCTTCGCGAGCTGACCCGGGACCGCGGCATCCTGCTGATCCTCGACGAGATCCAGACCGGCATGGGGCGCACCGGCCCGCTCTTCTCCTTTCAGGACGAAGGCATCACGCCGGATATCATGACCCTCGGCAAGGGACTGGGGGGCGGCACGCCGCTGGCAGCACTGCTCGCGAGTGAGTCGGTCACCTGCTTCGAGCCCGGCGACCAGGGGGGAACGTTCAACGGCAACCCCCTCATGACTGCGGTGGGGTGCGCGGTGCTCGAGAAGCTGACGGCACCCGGCTTCCTGGATGAATCGAGGGCAATGGGTGAGCTCTTACGCGAGCGACTCGAGGAGTTGGCGGCGCGCCGGACGGGTGCCTGGGTTCGGGGGCGGGGACTCCTGCTCGCGCTGGTCCTGCCGGAGCCCGCGGCAAAGAGCATCGCGGCGACTTGCTTCGACGAGGGGTTGATCATCAACGCGCCCCGGCCCGAGGTCTTGCGCTTCATGCCGGCACTGAACGTCGAGCGCGAAGAAGTCGAGGCGATGTGTGAGATCCTGGAGGGCGCACTCGCGCGGACTCTCTCATGATCGAGGTTGGCTCGGTAACGCGAGCGGCTCACGACTTTGTGCGAAGTGGTAACGTCGCGAGATGGCTGGAAGGGTAGACGTCGTCGAAGAGGGCGGCCTGGGCTGGATCGTCTTCGATCATGCCGAACGGCGCAACGCGATCTCGGAGCACATGTGGCTGGAGCTGAGCAAGGCAGCGCGCGGGCTCGACCGTAGCGATGCGATCCGCGTGATCCTGCTTCGAGGCGCGGGGGAGCGATCGTTCATCTCGGGCGCCGATATCTCGCAGTTCGCCGAGGTCGACGGCACGGAGACCTCGAGGAGCCTGAAGTCCGGAAGCGGCTCCGCGTTTCGGGATCTGGCGGGAGTTTCGAAGCCCGTGATCGCGATGATCCACGGCCACTGCATCGGCGGCGGGCTCGCGGTCGCCCTCTGCGCCGACATGCGTTACGCAGCAGCGGACGCGAGCTTCGGCATCCCCGCGGCGAAGCTCGGGGCGGGCTACGACTCGAACCTGATCGACGATCTCGCCTGCGTCGTCGGGCTCTCGAACGCGAAGGAGATCCTCTTCAGCGCCCGGCGCTACGGCGCCGAAGAAGCCGTGGCCATGGGGCTGGTGAATCGCGTCTTCGCCAAGCCGGAGCTCGAGCCCTTCGTGCGGGAGCTGGCCGAACAGATCGCCGACAACGCGCCCCTCACGGTGCAGAGCGTGAAGCTGATCGCCCGGGAGCTGCGCAAGGAACCGAGCGCGCGGGACGCGGAGGCCCTGAGCACTGCTACCCACGGCTGCTTCGCGAGTGAGGACTTCGCCGAGGGCGTCGAGGCATTCCTCGCCAAGCGCCCACCGGATTTCAAGGGTCGCTGAGGCG
>CBDUYG010000070.1:0-10678 GCA_965371385.1 uncultured Myxococcales bacterium
CCTCGACCCCGGACACGCCCCTTGCGTCTATCGATTCGCAGAAAGATGGTCGTCTTCATCGCCTTGCCGACGGCGCTGATCTACCTGGTAGCCCTCGTCTACGTCGCGCTCTACGTGCGCACGCAGTCACGCGAGGCCGCCGAGCGCGGCGCGATGCAGAACGCACGAACCTATGCCGCGCGCTTCGATGATTACGTCACCCAGGCGGCGCGGGTGGCCGAGATGACTGCCCGCTTCGTGGAGAGCGTCGCCCGACTCGACGAGCGAGAGATCTACTCGCTGCTCGCCTCCAACGTCCGACAGAACCGGCGGGTCTACGGGTCGGCGATCGCCTTCGAGCCGGGGAAGTATCGCGAAGCGCCCGAGCTCTTCTGCCCCTATGTCTACGAAGACGCGGAAGGCCTTCATCAGATGAACATCCACGCCGGTGTCGTCGACTGGTACCGCGATGAAAAATGGCAGTGGTGGCATCGAGCAAAACGGGGAGGACACGGAGTCTGGACGGATCCCTACTTCGACGAGGGAGCCAGCAACTCCCTTGTGACGACCTTCTCCGCGCCCTTCTTCGAGGACGGCGTCTTCTCCGGAGTGGCCACGGTCGATATCGATCTGCCGGGTCTGGAACACGAAATCGGGAGTCGCATCGTCGGCGGTCACGAGTTCATGATCCTGACGCAGGCCGGGCAGATCGTGGTCTCGCCGATCAGCAGTGAGATCATGACCCACACGATTTTCGACATCCTCGAGGAAGAGGATCGCACGGACCTGCTGACCGTCGCAGCCAGGATCATCTCGGGAGAGACGGAGGTTCTCGAGATCGCCGCCCTCTTCGGCGCAGAGCCGAGGCTCGTAGCCTACGCGCCGATTCCCTCGACCGGTTGGACCTTCGTCTACGCGATTCCCGCGAGCGAAGCGACGGCCGCGTTTCGCCGCACCATCCCCTTCGTCGTACTCCCCTTCCTGGGTGCCCTCGTGCTGATCGTGACGGGAATCCTCTGGGTGGCGGGGCGCCTCACTCATCCGGTGGAACGCCTTCGGGAGAAGGTCTCGCAGATCTCCGAGGGCGACCTCGGGGTGTCGGTGGATGTCCTCGGCGGTGACGACGAGATCGGTGACCTGGCGAAGAGCTTCAACCGCATGACCTCGGACCTTCGGGCCCATGTCCAGCGCCTCGCGCGCGTGCAGAGCGAGCGTGAGCGGGCCGAGGATGCGAATCGTGCCAAGAGCGAGTTCCTCTCGCATATGAGCCACGAGCTGCGAACGCCACTCAATGGCATTCTCGGCTACGCCCAGATCCTCCAGCATGATCCGGACCTGACTCGACGGCAGGCGGAGCGGATCGAGGCCATCGTCAGCTGCGGCGATCACCTTCTGGCCCTGATCAACGACGTGCTGGACCTCTCGCGCATCGAAGCGCGACGAATCGAGGTCGACCTCGCGGCGACCGACCTCGCGAAGCTGCTCCGCGACGTTTCGGACATCGTGGAGCAGCGCGCCGAGAGCAAGGGACTGAGCTATCGCGTGGAGGTCGCTCCCGAGGTCCCCCGCGGCGTCATCACCGACGCCGCAAAGCTCCGCCAGGTCCTGGTAAACCTGTTGGGCAACGCGGTGAAGTTCACGGCGGAGGGGAGCGTCACCCTGAAGGTCCGTGAGGAACCCACGGGAGTGCTCCAACTCGATGCCATCGATACCGGAATCGGAATTGCTCCCGACGAGCTGGGCTTTATGTTCGACCCCTCCACGCTGGTCGTGGCGGCACGGGCGGCGGGGGGCACCGGGCGGGGGCTCGCTATCCGCGGGGTGCTTAGCGCGAGCCTCGGCGGGAGCCTCGAGGTCGAGAGCGAAGAGGGCGAGGGAAGCTGCTTCAGGGTGACTCTGCCCTTCGAAGAGTGCGACCTGGACGAACCTCCCCGCACGTCGCCGGATGACGCCGAGGCCTCGTCTCCGGCCGCCCTCGCCCCGGGCCAACGATTCCGCGGGACGTCCCTCATCGAGGCCGCCGGACACGCGCCGGACGCGGCACCCGAAGCACCGCATGAAGAGCCTCCGCCGGGCCTCGGCGACACCTCGGCAGCGTTCCCAGACGAGGTCGCCGAACGCTTGAGGGATGCGCTGCAAATCCGCAATGTGACAGCGATTCTCGACATCGCATCTGAGCTCGAAGAGGATCCCGAAAGGGCTCCGGCCGGGCGCACGATTCGCGCGCTCGTGCAGGCTTTCGACTTCACGGGGCTCGCGAGGGAGCTCGATTCGATGAACCCGCCGCGCAGCGAGTAGAATATGCGGATCGATCCCGTCGCGGCTCTCCAGCGAAGCAGACACGGATGAAACGATGACCCAGGCCAAGACGGAAGCCCACTCTCCGAGCCACTCCCCCGACCGCATCCTCCTGGTCGACGACAACTTGACGAATCTGCAGGTGCTCTATCAGGCCCTCGAGCAGGAGGGATACGAGCTCCTCGTTGCACGATCGGGTGAAGAGGCTCTCGAGATCGCCGACCGCGCCGCGCCCGCGGTGATCCTGCTCGACATCAACATGCCGGGAATCGACGGATACGAGACCTGCCGTCGTCTGAAGTCCAACGACGCTACGAGCCGGTCGGTGGTGGTCTTCCTCAGCGCCCGCGGCGAGATCGATGACAAGCTTAGGGGCTTCGACATCGGCGCCGTGGACTACATCAGCAAGCCCTTCCAGTTCGAGGAGGTCGTGGCGCGGGTCCGGGCCCATCTCGAGACCCATCGACGCCAGCAACGTCTCGAGCGCGAGAAGAACGAGCTCGGCGCACGCCTCGGGGAGAGCTTTCGCGAGCTGTCGGACGCCGACGTGGCCGAGCTGATTGCCGCAGGCGAGAGCGAGCGAGTCGAATTCAAATCCACCCTGCGCTGGAATCTGCACAGTGAAAAATCCGACAAGAAGATCGAGAACGCGACCCTCAAGACCCTCGCGGCCTATCTGAACTCCGAGGGCGGGGTACTCCTGATCGGAATCGATGATGAGGGAACGGCACTCGGCCTGACCGCGGATCGATTCCCCAACGAGGACAAGCTGCTGCTGCACCTGGTCAGCCTGGCAAAGGACGTCCTCGGGGGCGAGTTCGCACGCTTCGTCCGCACGTCGATCCACACCGTCACTGGAGAGCGGGTCCTCGTGGCCCAGTGCCTGCGGGCGCCGAACCCCGTATTCTTCCGGCGTGATCGAGAGGAATTCTTCTATGTCCGGACCGGACCGGCGAGCCAGCAGCTCTCCCCCAGCGAGTTGATTGCCTACCTCGACAATTCACGCGGGTAGGGGGGGCAGAGCCGCGCGAGCCAGCTCAGAGGAGTCCAGTAGCCATGAAGCCGAAGACTCGCGAAGAAAGGATCGAGTTCCTCGGCCGCGTCCGTCTCTTCGAGGCGCTGCGGCCGGTCCAGCTGGGCGAGCTCTCGGACGTGGGTCGATCTCGCATCTGTCGGGCGAGGCAGGAGATCTTCCACAAGGGCGATCCCGGCTCCGAGATCTATGTCGTTCTCTCCGGGCGCCTCAAGGCTTTTACGACCTCGCGTGAGGGCGATGACGTTGTCTTCGAGATCCTCGGTCCAGGAAGCGTCTTTGGTGAGGTAGCGATGCTGGCGGATCTGCCGCGGACGGCGACCGTCGTCGCGATGGAGGCCTGCGAGCTCCTCTGCCTCGGCCGAGCGGAAATCCTGGGCTTCTTGAGGCGCCACCCCGACTCCGCGATCGAGCTGCTCAGAATCGTGTCGCGCCGCCTCGTCCACGCCAGCGAGTTCCTCGAGAACACCCTCTTCCTCAAGCTCCCCAACCATCTCGCCAAGAAACTCCTCGACCTCTCCGAGAGCTACGGCGAGGCGAGACCAGACGGAATTCGGATCAACCTGAAGCTTTCGCAGACTGAGCTCGGTGATCTGGTGGGGACAACCCGGGAAAGTATCAACAAGCAGCTGCGCATCTGGAGGGGCGAGGGGGTAATCAGCATCGAGGCCGGACACGTCGTGATCCAGCGCCACGCCGTACTCGAGCAGCTCGCCAATGCCGCCGATTGACGTCTTGTCATCAACACAAGGCATGAGAACTCCAATCTGTCCTGGTGCGGCGGTCGACATCGGCCACCACCGCTTCCAATGAATCCGAGGCCGATCGGCGCGCCATGCGCCGCTCGATGAGAACCGGAATCGATCGCCCCGAGCGGTGACCCGCAATGAGCTCGAGGCGGATGGACACTTCGTGGGCAGCCATCTTGGGGGCAATGGCGGCCGTCTCGGCTGGAGGGAGAGAGAATCCGACAATGGCGGCCGCCAACAGCCCAAGGCGGCTAAACAGGCTGTGACGAACCCTGTCTTCGATCACCTCGACCGACCTCATCTCTACTCCCTCCAGCCCTTGCGAACACTGACGAGGCGCAGACTGCCCGCTATTCCAGGTCATTGCTGTGAACTGCTTCACAATGTGACAAGAAATAGTTTCAAAAACGTCAAGCGAAGGGAAAAAAGTGGCGGCGGGCGCCGGGGGACGCTCATCTGGCCGCCAGTCGAGCCCGCCGGCCGCGCGATTCCGAGGTCGATTCTCGATCGCCGACCATCAGCTCCGACGATTCATCTCCGACAAGGAGACGGCTCAGATGTCGCCGCGAATCTCCTCGCCCTGCTGGACCACGTAGAACAGGCAATCCGCCAGGGCATTGGCGCGATTCGTCGTCATCATGATCGGAATCAGGGGCCGCCGGGTTACGAGATGGCCATTTCGCAGCTCGAAGAACTCCCGGGAGCGATCCCGCTGGGCCTCGTCCAGGGCCACGACGGGCCAGACTCCCCGATCGCCCAGCCAGCCGATCGGCGCCCCCACGTTCATCTCTTCGAAATTGTGGCGGTCGATATCGAGGGCGACCGTGAAATCGAAGTCTTCGACCGGACCGTCGGCGAATGCCAGGCTCACATTCCGGGCGACACAGACCCGAACCGGATCCGTGAGCACACTCATGCGCTCGGCGACGATCCGGCGAGTCTCGTGCTCATCGGCCTCCAGGTAGCGAGCCATTCCCCCGAAGGCGATTTCATCGGCAGCAGGATCTCCCGAGCGACCGCACTCGACGGTCACGCTCGGAAAGTCATCGCAGGTCGCCTCCACGAGTGTTCCCAGGCGCAGGGGTGAGTGAACGAAGCGCCGGCCGAAGAGGGCTACGAGGTTGAGCTCCGCGGCGCCCGGCACGGGCCCGACACCGTAGGCGGGGTTGTCCCCCGTGTTGTTGTGGATGTCGACCAGGCTCTCAGCCCCCGACTCGCGCATCAGCCGCAGGGCCTCGTGGGCGATTCGGCCCTCGGCAGTCGAAAAGGGGGGCAGCCAACACCGGTTCATGTCATTGCCACCGGGGCGCACCCGACGATCGAAAAGGGGGGGACCCAGCGCCGTCAGGGCGGCCCCGATGAAGAAGAGAACATCGA
Organism: uncultured Myxococcales bacterium; assembly: GCA_965371385.1. Classification (GTDB taxonomy): domain Bacteria; phylum Myxococcota_A; class UBA9160; order UBA9160; family UBA4427; genus CBDUYG01. The sequence continues at coordinate 5,437 of CBDUYG010000070.1, forward strand.
CGGCAGGCTTACGCCCCGATCCCAGCCAGCGCTGGATCGCGCGCAGTCCCGAGGGCTCGTTTCCGTGCAGGAGGGTGGAGACGAGTCGCAGACGACCCGAGTCCGCACCCCTCTGACGGATGAAGCAGGGGCCGGCAAGCCGGCGCAGAAAGGACTCGTCGTCGGCCGGCAGGGAGCTCGGCTCGAGATCGCTCCCGAGCTCCAACACCCTGAGAAGTTCTTCGCTGGACAATGCTGCGTTCCTCGATCAATCCGAATCGGATCCGATCTCCCAGTGATGCACGGGTCGGCCCTGCTCGGCACTCGCGATGTATCGCTCGACCATTTCGGCCAGGGCGTCCCGGCGATCCATCCTTCGCTCGAGATGTTCGAGAGTTCGGCGCTGCCAGACGGCTCCCGTCACTCCCGAGTCCGTGCGCTCCTCGATGATCGCCAGGAGGGGATCCAGATCGGAGGGCTCGACTCCCGCCTCCAGTAGCCCGCGCCGCGCGAGGGGTAGAAGGCGGGGGATCAGCTCTCGTGCGCAGGTCGTGGTCTCGGCACCCCCAGTTGCAGGCCAGTAGAGCTCACTCTCCAGGCCCGACTGGGCCGCACGATAAAAGTTTCGATGCGCCTGCTCAAAGGAGAACTCCTCGACGATCGACTCCATCTCGGATTCGAGGCCCAGCGTGAGTCCGAGCAGGAAAGCCGTATTGGCGAGCATGTCGGTCGTGGTCGGCCCAGCGGGCAGCGCGCGAAACTCGATGCGCAAGTGGCCCCCGGCAGAAGGATCGTAGACGGGCCGGTTCCATCGCCACACGGTGCCCTGGTGCAGGCGGACCTCCTCCAGCTTCGGAATGCGACCCGCCTCCAGGCTCTCGAGCGGATCCTCCCTACCGACCACCGGCAGGAGCGCCTCGTGGAGGCTGACCGATTCGGCGAAGATTTCGTGAGCGCCACGCTGGACCCAGCCGGTGCCAAAGGAGACCCGGGCCTCGCGTCGAGTCTCTTTGGCGTGCTCACCGCGGTCGTCGACCGCCTGCTTGAAGAGCGCGACGCGCGTCTCCTCCCAGAGCTTGTGGCCGAGGAAGGTCGGCGAGTTGCCGGACACCGCAAGCACCGGAGCCGTGGCGAGCTGGGCCGCGTTGAGCTGGGCCGCGAAACGCCGCGGATCCACCCGCAGGTGGATCTGCAGAGACGTCGCCGCCCCCTCGAAGGTGACGTCGTTGCACTGGACCTCGAGCGGCTCTTCGCCGTCGATGTCGAAGTGGAATGGCTCGTTGCGAAGGCGCTGGAGGGCCTTCGACAGGGCCCGAAAGCGGGCCGAGTCGGTCATCGATCCAGATTGCAGATCCGCCTCGACCAGGGTGGGAAGAATTCCGATCGCGACGACGCGCCCGGAGTGGGATGCCGCCGCCCGGCTCACTTCGGCCAGAGCGTCGTCGAACTCGCGCGCCAGGATGCCGAAGGGCTGACCCGCGAGCCGGGTGTGGCGAAGATTGCACTCGAGGTTGAACCGGTTGAGCTCGAATGTGACGCGGGGATCCAGGGTCTCGGAGAGCACCTCGACGTTGAGAGGCAGGGGCCTGGAGTCGGGCCCCACCAGGGTGAGCTCCAGCTCGACGCCCAGGGAGGCGGCGCCAACACCAAAATCGGGCCGCTCGAGCAGCTCTTCGAGAGCGCGCAAGCTCCGCTGCAGGCGCTCGTCGAAACGGACGTAGTCGTCTTCGACGAAGTCCTCCCGCTCGATCGCCAGGCCCATTCCGCCCCTCACCTCTCGATTTCGTCACCCATTGACCTCGTCGCAGCTTCGAGATCGAGGATCGACAAACGCTTGCGAAGATGGTGGCGACAAGGCAGCGGCCTGCTACGAACCGGCCGCCGTACCGCTGCCGGCGGCGATCGGACACCCACCCATCGCGCCGGTCCCGAGCGTAGACGATTGCGGAGGGGTCGGCCTGCACGGAGGCCCCCGTCGGTCAGCGCGGACCCGGGATCTCCAGTGCGCCGCTGCGACTTCGCTACGCTGACCCGATGCATCTCTTCGCCATGCGGGCAGCGCCCCTCCTCTTCGTCCTGGCTGCTCTCGCCCATTGCGTCCACGCCGACGAACGAACCCTCCGGGTCGAGGCCAGCGCCTACAACTCGCTTCGGAGCCAGACCAGCGAGCAGCCGAACCTCACTGCCTGGGGCGATCTCCTCGAGCCGGGCATGAAGGCCGTGGCCGTGTCGCGTGACCTCATCGACCTCGGCCTGGCCCACAACACCGTGATTCGAATCGACGGACTGACGGGTGAGTACCGGGTGATGGACAAGATGGCCCGGCGCTGGAACAAGAAGATCGACATCTACATGGGTGACGATGTCGAAGCGGCGCGCCGCTGGGGCGTCCGCGAAGTCGTGATTCGCTGGAGAGTGCCGCCGAAGTAGCGAAGTGGCGAGGCGAGAGGTTGGATCTTGCAATCGCCGGGCGAACGGACACAATACGGAAACGTTGCGACGGCGTTGCGAACGCCCACGAAGGAAGAGTCCAATGATGGCCCACCGCCCTGCCCTGCTCCGGATCGTGAGCGCCCTGCTGATCTTCCTCTTGCCGATCGCGATCGGCTGCTCGCCCCAGGAAGGCTCCAGCGAAGCCGGTGTCCGCAGCGTGTCCCAACAAGAGCTGCTCAGCCTGAGCGAGGAGCCCACGAGCGTCCTGATCCTGGACGTCCGCAGCGAATCGGAGTTTGCTTCGGGGCACGTGCCGGGCGCGCAGAACATCCCCCACGACCAGCTGGCCGACCGCCTCGAAGAGGTCGACGGGGATCGCGAACACGGAGTCATCGTCTACTGCGAGAGCGGCCGACGCGCGAGCGTCGCCACCGCGACCCTGAGCGATGCCGGAGTAGCGAGAATCGGGCATCTGGAAGGCGACATGCGGGGCTGGAGATCCGAGGAGCTCCCGGTCGAGCAATGACCCGAATCATTCGTGAGCGCTCTGCTGCGGACGGCAATAGCACTGCATTTTCGGGACCTTCTCACTGCGTCGAGCCTCGACGTACCCGCCCCACACCGTCCGGGCCTCAACGAACGCAGCGAAAACCCGTGCTCGGCGTCCCCTTCTTCGCGCCATAGGGATAGAGGTGATCCACGCTCACCGGACCGGTGTTCCATGCCCCGCCTCGCAGGACGGAACCACCGTCGTCGGCGCCTTCGGTCCACTCCCACACGTTTCCCATCATGTCGAGGGCGCCGAAAGGGCTGATCCCATCGGGTCGGCTGCCCACCGATTCGGTGCTCGCCGTCCGCTCGCAGCCGCCGCTACGCATCACCTGCAAACTGCAGGTAGGCGCCTCTTCGCCCCACGGATAGCTGCGGCCCTCGCTGCCGCGCGCAGCCTTCTCCCACTCGGCCCCGGTCGGAATCCGCTTCTCCGCCCAGGCGCAGAAGGCCTGCGCATGATGGAAGGACGCACAGTTGATCGGGTGATCCTCGCGCCCGGCCTGGCCGAAGTTGCAGTTGCGATGAAGCCGCATCGCAGGGCAGGCTTCGTCCGCGACACACTCCCCATAGGCCCGGACCGTCACCTCGGTCTTGTCGATGACGAAAGCTCCCGTCTCGGCCGCCGTCGCACCGCCCTTGCCCGAGCGGAACGCGCCCGCTGGGACCATGACCATTCCGATCGCGCCCGCCTTCGCCTTCGAGTTCTCCTTCGCAAAGAGATCCGCCTGGCGCTCGGCCTCGGCGTCCCGCTTCGTATTCTCTCGGTCGGCGGCCACACGCTCGGCCTCGATTCGGTCGGCCTCGCGTCGAGCCTGCCGCTCTCGGGCCTGCCGCTCCTTCTCCTCGGCGGCGGTGCGAGTCGCCTCCTGCTCCCGGGCGATACGCGCCTCGTTCTCCAGACGCTCGACCTCGAGGAGAGCGAGCTGGCGCTCCGCCTCCTGCCCCTGCTCGATACGCTCGGCCGCCGCCCGCAGGCGGCGCTCCAGCTCAGGGTCGCCGGGAGCCGCGAGCAGGGCTCTGCGGTAGAACTTCATCGCCTTGGCGTAATCGCCACGATCCTCCGCCTTCTCCGCCAATGCGATCTGACGTGAGCGAATCGTCTTGAGTCCCAAGGCCGCGTCGGCGTTGCTGGGATCGATACTCAGGACGGCCCGATACGATTCGAGGGCGTTGTCACCAGCCGGCAGGGTCAGACGATTGACCGCAAGCTGCTCCTCCCCGCGCACGAGCAGGGTCCGGATGCGGTCTGCCAGGTCGTCGTCGACCAGGGTCGAGCTCCCTGCGTGGGCGGGAGCCGGCGGCTCGGCCGGCTGAGCCACAGCGACGACCTCGGAAGCTCCAGTCGAATCCTCGACACCGCGACTCATCCACCACGCAGCTCCGGCGCCCAGCACGACTACGACAGCCAGAGCTCCCAGGGCCGCCGGCAGCAAGGGAAAGCCCGTGTCCGATTCGGGATAGGCACTGTCGAGCGCGTCGCAGAGCGCATCGTACATCTCACGGGCGTCCTGGTAGCGTTGCTCGGGGCGCATGCGACAGGCCTTGACGATTACCCTTCGAATCGCGAGCGGAACCGACTTCGGAAAGACCAGAGTAATCTCGGTCCCCGAGTGGATCAGGGAGCCGAGGTACATCATCACCTCCTGCCCGCTCGTACTCTCGAGATCCTCGACCTTGTCGTAGACGCTTTCGCCGGTGATCACTTTGTAGAGTGTGAGACCCATCGAGAAGATATCACTGGACTTCGTGACGACCTGGCCACGGGTCTGCTCGGGCGAGGAGTAGAGAAGCGTTCCCACCATCATGCCGGTACGGGTGAGTTCCTCGGCCGTCCGGGTTACGCTGGGATCGCTGGCATCGCTCCTGGCAATTCCGAGATCGGCGATGAAGGCTCGACCCTGATCGCTCACCAGGATGTTCCCCGGCTTGATGTCGCGATGGATGATGCCTGCGTCGTGGATCTCGCTGAGCCCGGCCAGGGCATCGAGGACGATCTCGCAGACCCGCTCGGTAGAGGACACCTCGAGGTCGGAAAGCGAGGCTCCCTGGATCAGGGACATGGTGTAGAAGAAGAGTCCGGATGCCTCATCACTACCGAAGTCGTAGATCGTGATGATGTTGGAGTGGTCGAGCCGAGCCAGCACCTTGGCCTCGGACTCGAATCGCTCGAACTCGCGACCAACCGCCGCCTCGGGCTTCAACAGCTTGAGGGCGCGATGGACATCGAAGCGCGGATCGATCACTTCGAAGACCCAGGACATGCCGCCCTCGGCGATCA
>CBDUYG010000071.1:0-10663 GCA_965371385.1 uncultured Myxococcales bacterium
TGTCGGCCGCACCCGAAGCGAGCTCGGGTTCGCGAACCGCCAGATCGTCCGAATCGAGCCGGCTCAATCCGCCCTTACCCTTTCACCTTTCTACCCTTTTCACCCTTCTCCGCCGCTTCACCTTTTCTCCTCCAGTCCCGCTCGCACCCCCGCCTCCTCGCTGCCGCCATCAGTCCACCCGTCATAGCCAGCCGCGCGGGTTCTCCGCCACCTGCTCCTCGAACTCGGCCACGGCATCCAATAGCTCCTGCGCCCTTTCTGGATGAAGTCGGCGCAGATCGTGATTCTCGGCGTCCGCACCCAGCAACGAGAGGTGAGGCTTGCTGCGCCCGTGATCCCCGGAGATCGAGCGGAGATACTTGAACTCGCGATCTCGCACTCCCACCGGCCTGCCGCCCACGGTCGAGAAGTAGTAGAGCCTCTCATGGGGGCTCTCCGCACCCCGCTCGAACACACCGCTGATGTCGCGCCCGTCGATCAGGCGATCGTCGGGCAGGGGCAAGCCGGCGAGAGAGAGGAGTGTTGGAAAGAGATCCGTGTTCATCGCCAGGGCGTTCGACACCCCGCCCGGCTCGATCCGCCCGGGCCAGCGCACGATCATGGGAACCCGCTGCCCCCCTTCGAGGATCTCGCCCTTGCGTCCACGCAGGCCTCCGGGACTTCCGTTGTAGTCCGGCCCGTTGTCGCTGGTGATCACGACGAGGGTCTTCTCGGCGAGACCGGCGCGATCGAGGGCCTCGATCACCGCGGCCACGCTGCGGTCGAGATCCTCGACGACATCGCCGTAGAGACCGGCCCGGGATCGGCCCTCATACTCGGGATCGGCAAAGTGGGGGACGTGGGGAAAGGTGTGAGCGAAGTAGAGGAGGAAGGGGCGCTCGCGGTTGGCCTCGATGAAGGCGACGGCCTCTTCGGTATAGCGGCGGGTCAGCCGGCGTTGATCGACTCCCTTCATCTCGACCCCGGAGTCTTCGTCGCGAAACGAAGCAGCCCATTGCATCGGAGTCTCGTCGCGTACCTCGATCGAATCGTTGCGGTAGATGTGTAGAGGCTGCATGTCGTTGCTCCACAACACGCCAAAGAAGTCCGAGAAGCCAAAATCGTTCGGGAGATGTCCGGGGATCCCGCCCAGATGCCACTTCCCGATCATGCCGGTCACGTAGCCCGCACGCTCGAGCACCTCGGGAATCATGATCTCGTCGACGGGGATCTCGTTGCCGGCCCCGAGCATTTTGCGAATCGTGGCGAGCGGAGACGACTCGCTGAAGAAGACGTGATTCTGGGTATGGGAACGAACGGGATAACGACCCGTCAGCAGCGCGGCGCGCGAGGGCGTGCAAACCGGGGCGGCGGAGTAGAAGTCGGTCATCCGCATTCCGGCCCGGGCCACCCGATCCATCGCCGGAGTCTCGATCATCGCGTTTCCGTAGCTGGAGAGGTCCCCCCAGCCGAGGTCGTCGAAGAGTATGATGACGAAGTTCGGAAGCTCGGAGGGATCGCCGGGACGAATCGAATCGAGGTAACGATGCTTCTCTTCGAGATGCTCCGGCTCGATCGGGCGATAGAAGTAGCGCGCCTGCAGGTAGCGAGCGCCGCCGCCCAGAGCTCCCAGCATCAAGAGAACGAGGATCCCGCTTCCGATCGCCAGCGCCGCGCCCTTCAGCATACGAATCAACCTCGAACTCCCTTGCCTGCGCCGGGCGCTGAGGCCGAACGCCTCATGAGAGCCATCCGGGCTTCTCGCATTTCTCGCCGCCGGTGCTCTTCGGCGATGAGAACCCATCACTCCGCCCCGGGCCGCAGGATAGGCCGAATGTCGCACCCACCACAGCCGCGAGGCTGCGGATACCTCGCGCTGACCCGGGCCCACCTCTACCCCTCGAACCACGCTACCCTTCGTCCCGTTCATATGCTTGCCTCACTCTGGGCCGGCGTACCGAGGTTTCGAGGAGCTTCGTGGATACGACCCTTTGGCAGCCCTGGTTCGGGAAGATCAACGACGCCGACTCCCACCTTCAGCTCCCCGCCCGCATGTACCCCGAGATCCTCGGACCCGTGGGTGAGATGATGAAGACGAGCTTCGAGCGCTTCTTCGACGGCGCGGACATGCGCGAGCACTTCGACCCGGCCCAGGAGGCAGCGCACTCACCTGAGAACATCTGGCGGGTCAAAGGCGCCGCGGCGCCGGGCTGCAGCAGCGTCGAGGGGAGAATCAAGACCCTCGACATGATGGGGATCGACCGCCAGCTGATCTTTCCCCAGGTCGTCCTGTGCATGCTGGCCTGGAGCCGAGGCAGTAAGGCTCGGGAGACCCGCAACCGCTACAACGAGTTTGCGGGCGAGTGGTGCCGTCAGGGACGAGGGCGACTCCGCACAGTCGGTCTGGTGGGCACCGAGGATCTGGACGCCGCCTGCAACGAGGCCCGGCACCTGGTGGATACGGGCGTGAGCGCGGTCCTGGTGCCCGAGGGACGGCTGCTCGGCGGCCTCTCACCGGCCGACCCCAGGGTGGATCGTTTCTGGTCGGTCTTCGCCGAGGCGAACATACCGGTGCTGATCCACGTTGGCGGTGGCCTCGACTATCCCTCTAGTACCGAGTGGGGCGAGACCGAGATCCTGCAGGCCGGGGGTGCCGGAGCGAGTGAAGTCGTATCTCCCTATCTCCTGGGCGTGCTTCAGCACGCGGCGGAAAACTACATCGTGACACTCACTCTGGGTGGAGTCTTCGAGCGCATCCCCACCCTGCGCTTCGGAGCCATCGAGCTCGGAGCCGGCTGGTTCGGGCCGATGGCCGAGCGCATGGAGATGATCGTCGAGACGGGACTCGGCAAGGAGATTCGAAAGTTCTCCCTGCGTCCCTCCGAATTCTTGCGCCGGAACGTCCGTGTTACACCGTTCATCGTGGAGGACGTCGGACTCATGGTCGAGCGATACGGCCTCGAAGAGACCTACGCCTTCTCGACCGACTTCCCCCATCCCGAAGGCGGAAATGATCCGCTGCAGCGGATGACGAGCAGCCTTGGACGTCACGGAAGCGGAGTCCTCGAACAATTCCTCGTCACGAATTCCGAGCTCTTGATGCCCACCTGAGCGCGCGTCATCTCGCCTCTCAGGTCGCTGCACCCGGAAGCCGAAAAAGGATACTGCCGACGTGCCGATCGTCGCTGGCTCTGGAATCCCCACGCGCCGATTCTCGGGACCTGCACCGAGGCAAAGAGTAATCATCCAGGGTTCTACCCTATCGCGACCACCCAGCCGGATACCCCATGCTGGATCCGCCTCCCTCACATCGCCCCATTCTTCGAGAATTCGAATCCATGCTGCGCCAACTCTGCTCGCTGCTCGCACTACTGGCTCTCGTCGCGCCGACGACCTCCAGCGCGGAGAGCCGCGCCCTCTTTCTTCTCGACGCGGAGGCGACCGGGACCCCGCTCCAGATCCAGGGCCGCTCGAACAGCGTCGTCGATCTCGTCGAGGACTTCATCAAGGCGACGGGAGACTTCTCACCCATCGGCGGGATACCCAGCGGGTATTCGGGTCGCCTCGACTATCTCGGCATTCCCGATGCCATCACCCTCGAGGTCAACCAATTCGGAACACAGCTCACCCTCGACATCCCATCGACGGGCGCCCACGTCGAGCTGAGCGCCTCCAACCCAAACGCACTCTTAGACGCGCTCGAAGATTGGGTCCGGGAGGCCGGTGCGGGCGAGTGGTCCGACTTCCTGCGCGAAGCCAACGCTCTCACGCCCCTGGCGGTGACCTCCGGAAATCCCAAGTCCACCACCGCCCTGCTGGCCGACAGCGCCTATCGAAAGTTCGGCTTCGACGATAGCCGCTCGCGCCTCGGCTACGAGACGAAGGGGCAGCGCTGGGGCGCATTCGAGCTGCGCCTCGACGTCGGCGGCAGCACCGTCAATACCGGCACCTTCGATGACGACCTCTACTCCGCCGATGCCGCTCTCACCCTGGCGGGAGATTTCAACAGCCTCATCGGCCTCTCCTTCTCGGTGATCGGCCAGTACCGCAACTACGACGGGGGCGAGATCGCCGACCTCGGTCTGGAGCTCGCACTTCCGTTTACCATCTTGCGGCCGACGGGAAACAAGAGCTGGTACTGGCAGCTCACTCCCGTCATCCAAGCCGGCGTCGGCGCGTCGATCGACCTCGCCGCCGGCGGCCTCATGGTTGGAGGCGGCCTGGTGAGCGGACTCGCGTACAACATGGGGCCTTTCGAGCTCCTGATGGCGAACGAGATCCTCTACTACGGCGGAATTCCCGTGCACAACATCTCGGGATACGACTTCGATACGGAGCTGGACCAGCTCTTTTTCAAGAACGGGTTGGAAGGAACCTGGTTTCCGGGCGCAGGCTTCTACGCCGATCTCGGCATGCACTTCGCGAATTTCCTGCTCGACGATGCGGCGATCGACTTCTACTTCACGCCCTCGGTCGGCGTCGGCTGGCAGGCGGGGCGCTGGATGGACGTTCGCCTGGCATACGAAGCCGATCTCGACGGCAAACATTACGTGTCGCACAACCTCCAGTTCAAGCTCGACTTCTTCTTCTAGCTCGCGGCCGGAGGGCGCCGACAGACAGCGCAGGATTAGAGAAGTCACTCGAGGTATCTTACCCAAGAATTATATTTTTATACTGTTTTTCGACAAGAGCCAGACAAGGAGCAAGCGTTTCACGCAGCCGACTGGCAAACTCCGGAAACCCCCTCTCCTCTCGATGAACAGGCTGATGACGAAACTCGAGCGTCCAGAATCGACGATCCTCCGTTTTCTCGGCGCCGCCGGTACGGTCACGGGAAGCCGCTTCCTGCTCGATACTCCCCGAGCGCGCGTCCTCATCGATTGCGGCCTCTTCCAGGGTCTCAAGGAGCTTCGCCTGCGCAATTGGGAGCCGATGCCCGTCGATCCGGCGAGCCTCGACTGCGTCGTCATCACCCACGCCCACATCGATCATTGCGGCTACCTGCCCGCGCTCTGGCAGGCCGGGTTTCGAGGCCGGGTGCTTGCCTCCCGCGGCACCCTCGAGCTGTGCAAGGTGGTCCTGATGGACAGCGCTCGAATTCAGGAGAGCGATGCAGCCTTCGCCAATCGGCACGGCTACTCGAAGCACGAGCCCGCCCTCCCGCTGTACACGGAAGAGCACGCCGCGGCGGTGCTCGAACGCTTCGAAGTCATTCCCTTTCATCGAAGGTCGGCCTGTGCCGAGGGAGTCGAGCTCGAGTTCCACTACGCCGGTCACATCCTGGGATCGGCGATCGTCGAGCTGCGAATCGACGACGCGGAGCAGACGCGCATCACCTTCAGCGGAGACCTCGGACGCCCCGAACACCCCCTCCTGCTTCCACCGGACCCTCCCCCCGAAAGCCGGATCGTCGTGATGGAATCGACCTACGGCGATCGCTGCCACGAGGAAGAAGAGACGATCGAGCGCTTCGCCCGTTCCATCGTTAAAACCGTCGGCCGAGGTGGTGTGGCCGTGATTCCCGCCTTCGCGGTGGATCGCACCGAGCTGGTGCTGCGCCTGCTCGGAGAGCTCGTCGAAGCCGGCCGCATTCCCGAGGCCCCCGTCTACGTCGATAGCCCGATGGCGCTCTCGGCCCTGGAGATCTATCGCCAGGCGATCCTCGAGGGTTGGGATGAAGTGCGCCCGGAGCTGCATGGCGAAGATCGCCCATTCACGACCGGGCAGCTGGTCGAAGTGCGAGAGGTTTCGGAGTCGCGCGAGCTGACCGCGATGCCTGGGCCGGCGATCGTGATTTCGGCCTCCGGGATGGCGACGGGCGGTCGCGTACTCCATCACCTCGCCAGCCGTCTCCCCGACTCTCGCAACAGCGTCATCTTGGTGGGCTATCAGGCGGAAGGGACCCGCGGCCGGCGCCTCCTTCAGGGCTGCCGCACGCTGAAGATGCTGGGGCGCTACATCCCGGTGCGAGCGGAGGTCATCGATCTCACGACCTTCTCCGTTCACGCGGATCGCGATGAGCTGATCGGCTGGGCGAGCCGCGCACCGTCGCAACCCGAAGTGACCTTCGTCGTGCACGGAGAGCCCCGATCCTCCGAGTCCCTGCGCGATGAGCTCGAGAAGAGACTGAGCTGGACGGCGGTCGTACCGCAATACCTCGAGCGCGTCCGTCTCACCTGACTCCCAACGGGCTTGCCTGTGTGAGAAATCTCCCGCCGGCCACCTGCTACGGTCTCGCTGCACGCCCACGCGATGACTGAGGGCGACTTCGCCAGCAAGCACCTCAACGGAGCAGATGATCGGCATGTCGAGCACGATCGCGGGGACGGACCCGACGCTGCGAAGGGTCGGGCGCCTGGCCGCGCCGCTTCTCGCGATGGCCACCTATGCCCTGCTCCCGGAGCAATACATCGACCCTCGCGGAAACGATGTCGTCTTCGGTCACGCGGGTCGGGCGACCGCCGGCGTCATGGTCTGGATGGCGATCTGGTGGATGACCGAGGCCATCCCGCTCTACGCGACCGCCCTCCTCCCCCTCGTGCTCTTCCCCCTGACCGGCGCGAGGACGATTCGCGAAACCGCTTCCCCCTATGCCCACGAGCTGATCTTCCTCTTCATGGGCGGCTTCCTGCTCGCGCTCTCGATGCAGCGCTGGGGACTCGATCGACGCATTTCGCTCCTCGCCCTGCGACTGGCGGGCACCCGCCCGTCGAGGATCGTCGGGGCCTTCATGGGAGTGACGGCGCTGCTCAGCATGTGGGTCTCGAATACTGCGACGGCCGTGATGATGCTCCCGATCGCGCTCGGGGCGATCCAGCTCGTCGAAGGTCAGCCCCGGAGCGATGCTTCCGACCAGGCGCCTTCGCCCTTCGCGACGAGCCTCCTGCTCGGGATCGCATACGCCGCATCGATCGGCGGGGTCGGAACCTTGATCGGCACGCCCCCCAACCTCTTCCTCGCCTCCTACGCGTCGTCCAATCTCGGCATCGAGATCGGCTTCGTCCGCTGGATGAGCGTCGGACTTCCCCTGGTGGCGATCTTTCTGCCGCTCAGCTGGCTGCTCCTCACGCGAGTTCTCTTTCCCATGCACCCCGGCGAGGAGCCGAGCTCGAGCGTCTCACTGGAGACTCTCTGGAGCGAGCTCGGGGAGGTCAAGCCGGGAGAACGAGCAACGGCGATCGTCTTCGGCCTCACCGCAGCCGCATGGATGACGCGTCCGTGGCTCAGCGAGATCGAGTGGGGAGGCTTCGCGCCCCTGGCCGGGCTAACGGATCCCGGCATCGCGATCACCGCCGGGATCGCCCTCTTCCTGATCCCGGTCGACTCGAAGCGCGGCGTCTTCGTGATGGATTGGGAGACGGCCAACGGGATTCCGTGGGGCCTGCTCCTGCTCTTCGGCGGAGGCTTGAGCCTGGCCGCCGCGATTCGAGCCAATGGGCTCGGGGAATACATCGGCCAGAGCGTTGGCTTCCTGTCCGGAGTCCCGAGCCTGGTGTTGATCGCAGGGATCGTGTCGCTGCTGATCTTCCTCACCGAGATCACGAGCAATACGGCGACCGCAGCGACCATGATCCCGATCCTCGCGAGCCTGGCGCCGGGCCTCGACGTGCACCCGCTCGCGCTGATCGTCCCGGCTGCGATCGCGTCGAGCTGCGCCTTCATGCTCCCGGTCGCTACCCCTCCGAACGCGGTCGTCTTCGGATCCGGAAGGGTTCCTCTGGCACAAATGGCTCGAAGCGGGATCTGGCTCAATCTCGTTGGGATCGTCTTGATCACCGGGCTGTGTTACGCCCTCGTGATTCCCGCCCTCGGATCGGCGGGCGCAGGCTCATCCGCCATGCCTTGAAGGCGCCGCAAAGGGAACCTCGTCGATGCGGGTGAGACGCAACACACCGGCCGGCTCGGCTCGCCCGGCCGGTGCGTCACATCCTGGGGCGCCGCGCTATCCGTCTCTACCGCAATTGCCTTCGTTCGACGTGCCCCGCAAACGGCTAGCTTGCCTTCTTCGCTCTGGACTTCTTGCGAGAGGCCTTCCTGGGAGCCTTCTTCCGGGCCGCCTTCTTTCGGGCCTTCTTCTTCGCCCTTGTCTTGGGCTGCACGGCCTTCTCCAATCGGCCGAGCAGCTTCGCAAGGTCGCGACGTGCCGGATTGGTGAGATCTCGCCAACGGCGATCCCCCATTTCCTCCAGACGGCCCAGCTCATGGCTGCCCTCTCGCAGCAGGCGGGCAAAGCGCTTGCGATAGGTCGATTCGGCGCGACCGACCTCACGCTCGATCCACGAGAGATAGCGCCGGACGTCGCGCTGGAACTCCTTCAGGGTCTTGGGAAATTCGAGATCACCGACCTTGAAGCCCTTCGCCCGGGTCTTTCGCCTGGCCCCCTTCTTTGCCTTCGACTTCTTCCTCGCTGCGGTCGCCTTCTTTCTTGCCGTCATGCTTCCCCTCCTTCTCGACATCCGGGCCCGTGGCTCGACGTCTGAATGAAATCACTCCGATCCTCAAATTCCCCGATGCCGTCCCGACCTGGCCTTCGTCCTCGTCCGCCTTCATCCCGGCCAGCTGCAACGCGGCCGAGACATCCTCGAGATCACCGCGCGGAGCAATAACTGCAATCTCCGTGCCGCCTGCCCCTCACTCAGATAACGCGAGAGGCCTGAATCCTCTCCCTCTGAGTGACGCTTTGCCTCGACAGCGATGCACGCTTTCCCGAGCCGGAACCTTAGTCCCGCTTCACTCGCCTGGCATCCATTGCCAGGCGCGAATCCGAAGCTCGGCCCTGCTCGATGGTCGAGCTTCCAACTCCTGCCAGGGGTTTGCTAGCTTTCGCGCGATGGAAGAAAAGGATCTCTACGCGGCTCTTGGCGTCTCGAAGGACGCCAGCGAGGACGATATCCGCAAGGCCTATCGCAAGCTGGCGCGGGAACATCACCCCGACGTGAATCCCAACGATCCCGCGGCAGAAGAGCGATTCAAGCAAGTCTCCTTCGCCAACGGCGTCCTCTCCGACGAGGAAAAGCGCAGGCGTTACGACGAGTTCGGGATGGCGGGACTGTCGGACGGCTTCGACGCGGACGCAGCTCGCGAGTATCAACAATGGTCCCGTGGCGCTCATCGCAGTCCCCACTTCGAGAGCTACACCTCCGATATCGATCTCGAGGATCTGCTCTCGGGATTCTTCGCAGGCGCACGCCCGGCCGCAGGGCCGATGCGCGGGCCGGATGCCGAGGGAACGCTGCCGGTCGACTTCATCGACGCCGTACGCGGAGCGGAGGTTCCAGCCAACTTCCAGGGCAGGCCTGCCATGCAGGTGCGAATTCCCCCCGGAGCCCGCGACGGCACCCGCGTGCGCCTGCAGGGAAAGGGTGGACCCGGCGTCGAGGGCGGACCTGCCGGCGATCTCTATCTCACTCTGCAAATCAAGCCTCACCCCTTCTTCACGCGCGAGGCAGACGATCTTTTCGTCGACCTCCCGGTGACGCTCCCCGAACTCATCCGCGGAGCCTCAGTCGACGTCCCGACACCCGACGGGAAGGTGAGCATGCAGATCCCGGCCGGCTCCCAGAATGGACGCAAGCTGCGGCTTCGAGGCCGCGGAGCAATCCGATCCGGTGCTGAAGAGAAGGGAGATCTCTACGTGCGGCTCACCGCCGTCCTTCCCGAGACGGACGACCCCCGCCTCGAAGAGCTCGCCAAGGAGCTCGACGATCTCTACGCGGGTGCCAATGTGAGACGAAACTTCGGAGTCGACTCATGACCTACTACACACGAGTCCAGATCCTGGAGATCCTGCATGTCGAGGAAGGCTTCCTCGTCGCCCTCGAAGAGGAGGAGATCATCATCCAGGATGCTCTCGAGGTCGATGAGGCGGGCTACTCGGATCAGATGCTCGAACGCGCTCGGGTCGCCGCGAACCTCATGCACGATCTCGACGTGAATCTCCCGGGAGTGGCGATCATTCTGCGAATGCGCGAGGAGATGTCGAAGCAACGTCGCCGGATCGATTCGTTCGTGCTCGAGCTCAGCCGCAAACAAGGATGATTCGATCAGGCCATCTCGCGAACGTGCACGAGCACCTCGATCCCCGAGCGCTCCGAGCCGGGCCGGGAAGGACACCATGCCTCGTTTCGCGCAGGGGGCCTCGGGACATTCCGCCTCGCGGCAAGCCGTCGAGAGCAGGCTCGGCACAGGCGCCATCGGCGGGAAGGCATGAGGGGAAATTTGCCGAGGCTGATCGGCGGCCGGTAGACGGCACGATCGGTGCAACGATATTGGATTGCGAGTGAAGATCGATGGCTGATCAAGTGAGCCGTGGGTCGGCGAATAGGGAGGAACTCCATGTTTCGCAACATCCTGCTTCCCCTGGACTTCACGGAGAAGGGGCGAGTCACTGTCGAGAGGGCAGCCGAGTTGATCGACCCCGATGAGGGAGTCATCCAGCTCCTCCATGTGATCGAGACGATCGATCACCTCTCGAACGAGGAAACTCGGGACTTCTATCAGTTGCTGGAGGACAAGGCGGAGAAGAGCCTCGAAGAGTGGGCGATGCAGTTGGACGTGAGGGATGTGGAGGTTCAGCGCCGCATTTCCTTCGGCAAGCGCGCTCCCGAGATCGTACGCTTTGCGCGTCAGTCCGACACGGATCTCATCATCGTCGCCTCCCACTGCATCGAGAGCGAGCGGGAGC
>CBDUYG010000072.1:0-10624 GCA_965371385.1 uncultured Myxococcales bacterium
GCACGGTTCCGAACGCTGCGGCCGGGAGGATCACCTCCACCTGAAGCGGATCGATCTGGGCGATCACCAGGATCGTCTCCTCTTTCAGCACCTCTCCAGGAGACTTGAGACGCTTGACCACGACGCCGGACACGGGGCTGCGGATCGTATGCTCGTCCAGCCGCTCGATCGCCTCCCGGTGCTGAAGCTTCATTAGCGTTCTACGCTCGCGTGCCTCCTGGAGCGCGGCGTTCGCCACCTTCGCTTCGGTCTGGACCTCGTCCCGCATATCGACCGAGAGTGTTTCGCTCTCGAAGAGCTGATCCGCCCGCTTCTTCTTGCGCGAGCCGAGCTCCATTCTGGCCTGACGAGCGAGCACCTCGCCCTGCATCGTGGCTCGCGCCTGGGCAACGGCGACGGCGGCCCGTTCGGGGGACGACTCGAGCTGTGCCAGTACCTGGCCCATCGTCACGAAGTCGCTTCGCTCCACCTCGATAGATTTGACGACAGCGGTAAGAGCGCTCCCCACATCGACCACCTCGTGGGGCTCGATGATGCAGTCGTGCAGGCCTTCCAACATCGGTGCCGTTGCGCCGGAGCGATCGGAGCCCTGGCCGTCCAGGATGTAGAGAGGCAGCTGGGGCAGCTCCTGTGCCGGATCGACCAGGGGAGAGATCTCGTCACGCGCGACGTCGGAGTGTGAAATAGAGGCCACCGGTTGGGGCTCCGGTTCGATCTCGGCCAGCGCATCATCCGCTGAATCGCCCGCTGACTCGACCGGCTCGCCGGCCGGCACGATCTCCGATCCGAGGGCAATCAGCAGGCCGTCTCGCACCGGCTCCAGATTCCGATCGTCGAAGGGTTCCGCTCTGTCTCCAGCGTCGAACACGATCCGCACCATGCCTACGTGTGTGCCCATGCGAACTCGTTCGATGCGCGCGGAGCCCACGTCCATGGGGGATGATGACTCCATCGCGATCGACATCCCGGGGATATCGATGACGAGGCGATCCGGATCGCTCAAGGTCAGGACCTCGGCGTTCGAGATACGTCCGTTGGCCCGTAGCTGGATCAGGGAATGGTCTCCGCCGGCAGACGTCGAGATCTCGATGCCGAGCAACTCGGTCGCTGCCCGTGCGTCTGGTTCGGGTGTCGGCTCCTGGACAGGCTCGGGCGCAGCGATCAACGCCAACGCCTCGCCCGAAGCTTCTGCCATCTCCGCCGGCGCTTCGGCGTTCAGGTCGGTGAAGACAGCGTACTGCTGCTGCAGGGTATCGCCCGGTGACTCCGTCTCGACCCGCGCCGCGGTTTCAAGTTCGGGGTCGGCGACGAGAGTCGGATCATCGATCGGAAACGAGCTCGGGGCTCTTGCAGGTGTTTCGACGTGTTCGGGCGAGCGCTCACGTGCCGAGCGCATGACGATCACTCCCGGCAGAAGCAAAACCGCGAAGAACGCCACTCCCAGCCGACTGCGCCCCCGTCTGGGCGGCCGAAGATCCCGCAATCGTGCGAACATCGAGATCCGCTCGTTCCGTGCTTCCGGCAGCTACGCGCCCGGCCCCGAGTAGGCCAGCAGATCCTCGAGGTATTCCTCGAGCTCCATCAAGGCGCACCGCATTCGTCGATGTCTTCTCTCCTCGGCAACACGGAGTAGTGGAAGAAGCAAAACCCCGATTGAATGAGGGAATATCTCCTGCCGGCCGCCGATTCCGGTGAGCAATCGCCGAATCACCCACGGGAAACAGGCGGCGAGGCCCTCGTCCTCGAGCGAAAGGATCATCTCGCAGGTTCCGGGATCCCCCTGGCGCCCGCAGCGGCCGATCAGCTGGCGGTCGATCCTGCGAGCTTCGGCCTGCTCGGTGGAGATGACGTGCAGCCCCCCGCGCTCGGACACCCCCGGCCCGAGTTCGATATCCGTCCCCCGTCCCGCCATGGAGGTAGCCACCGTGATGCGACCAGCCTGCCCCGCCTGGGAGACGATCCGGGCCTCCTCCGCGTCCTGCCGGGCGTTCAGCACCTGGTGGTCCCGGCCCTGCTCCGTCAACAGGTTACTGAGCTGCTCGGATGCCTCGACGGAGACGGTGCCCACCAGAAGAGGTCGCCCCTCCCTCTGAATCGATCGAATGCTCTCGAGGACGGCACTCCACTTCCCGGCCGTCGACGCGAAGATCCGGGTCGGGCGGATCTCCCGCCGGCTCGGCAGTCGAGTGGGGATTCGCACGGTGTTGAGCTCGTAGACGGACCAGAGCTCCGACGCGACCTCGCGCGCGGTTCCCGTCATCCCGGCGAGCCGAAGGTAGCGCCGGAAGAACTGCTGATAGCTGATGCGGGCCAGCGTCTCGTTCTCGGGCGTCACGCTGCAGCCTTCCTTGAGCTCGATCAGCTGATGCAGGCCGCGATCCCAGGAGCGATCGGTCGACACCCTGCCCGTCAGCTGATCGATGATCTGGATTCCGTTGTCGCGCACCAGGTAGTGGCGGTCGCGGTCGAAGAGATGCAGCGCGGTCAGCGCGCGCTGAACCCACTCTTCCCGGCGTCGCGGCCCGCTCCACATCCCGCCGAGTGGCTTCGCGAGGTCGGCGAGTCGCTCATGCCCGTCGGCGGTCAGCGAGAGGCCACCGGCGCGACGGTCAAGAACGAAATCGACCTCCTCCTCGAGCCCCCGGGCGAGTCGCAGGGCGCGTTTGTAGATGCGCTCCTGCTCCTTCGACGCTCCCTGACGGGCGAGCACCAGGGGCGTCCTGGCCTCGTCGATCAGGACGCTGTCGGCCTCGTCGACGATGGCGAAGCAGAGCCCGCGAAGCAGCAGGCTGCCGCCCCGCGGCTGATCGGAGCCAAGGCCTTCGAGTCGGGACGCCAGTCCCCGCCGCCCCCTGGACGCGATATGATCCCGGAGATAATCGAAGGCAACTTGATTGCTGGTGGCGTAGGTGACGTCGCAGGCGTAGGCCTCGCGCCGTGCGTCCGGATCCTTCTCCACGTCGGTAATGGTCCCGACGCTGAGTCCGAGCGCCCGATAGATCGGCCCCATCGATTCGGCGTCGCGGCTGACAAGGTAGTCATTGGTGGAGATCACGTGAACGGGGATGCCTGCCAGCGCCGCCGTCGCGGCGGGCAGGGTGGCGGTCAGGGTCTTGCCCTCTCCCGTCTCCATCTCGGCCAGCATCCCGCTGGCCATGATCCAGCCACCCTTCAGCTGCACGTCGTAGTGAGGCGTACCGAGGGTTCGATCCGCCACTTCTCGCACGAGCGCGAAGCTGGCCTGCATGAGCTCGTTGGTCAGCCCCTCCCGCGCCAGGCGTTGCCGCAGCAGGTCGATGACCTCCGCGAGCCGGGCACTGCTCGCGCCGGTGATCGCCTCGTGATGTCGCTCGATCTCCTGCACGACCGAGGGGAGCTGGGCCGACTTGCTGCGACGCGAGATGGGGCCCATCAAGGTGTGGAGCGCCCTCGCCCACCCCCGCGGCTGCGGATCGTTTCTCTCGGGGTACGCGCCCTTCACGACGCCCGGTCGAAGTCTCGTTCTCGGATCCATCGGGCTATACACTGAGCCGGCTCAGCAGAAGTCGCCGCAGCCCTCTGTAAGCGCGAAGCGCGAGCGGCTCCATCCCATGATCGAAACGTACGTACACGGACTCGCCGATGGCCCCCTCCTTCCAGCTCTCGGGCAGGGACAGATCCAGCTCGACCACAGGCACCAGGGTGCGGAGACCCTCGGGATCGCTTGTATCGATGGCCCACTCCCCGCCCCCGGCCGACCCGAGCGCACGGCTCGGGAGTTGCCCGGTAGCCGCCGGGAAGACCCGGTCGATTCGGGCCGGCTGCACATCGGCGATGTCGCGGGCGAGCCGAACCTCGACCGCATCGGTGCGATCCCGCACGAGCGCCGCGCCGGCCTCGTCCAGAACCACCTTCGCGATGGGGGTGCCCGAGCCGATGACGTAGCCCACCAGATCACCCTGCCGGACGAAGCGACCCACCAGGTCGTCGGCCCTGGGCAGCACCAGCTCACCGGTCTCCGGGCTGCGGATGATGAGCTCCTGCCGGCGCTCCAGAGACCGCGCCAGGGCGGCCTCGGCCGTGGCGATCTCTTCCTCCGTGATCTGAGCTTGTACGAAATCGGTGACGCGCTCGTTATAGTGTTGGGCACGAAGCGCCCGCAGCTCGGCCTGGAGCCGCGCCACCCTCACCTCCAGGAGCGGGTCGTTCACGACCACCAGGGGATCACCGGCCTCGACCGGCGTATTCGAGTCCACCAGGATCCGAGTCACGAAGGCGTCCGTGCCGGCCCGCACCTGGGCGTGCTCCGGCAGCCAGATGACACCCCGCGCGGTGGTGTGGAGCGGGATCGGCAGGAGCAGCAGCCCGCCCACGATGCCCAGAGCCGTTGCCAGCGAGAGCGCGACGACGCGCCCGCGCTTCTCGCCGAAGCGCGGCGCAAAGAACACGCCGACAACCTGGCGAACCACCGGCGCGACCACTTGCACGGAGAGCGAGAGCAGCGCCAGAAGAACTCCGAGGATGAAGAACCGGCCCGCGAGGAAGAAGGCGATGCCGAACACGATCAGCACCCTGTAGACAAAGGCCGCGATGCCGTACACGAAGAACCAGGTGGCCTCACCGGGCGCGTTGACGGGATAGCGGGCATTGCTCAGCCCGAAGAGGTACGTCTCCACCAGATAGGCGAGATACTCTTTCGAGCGCCCGCCCAGATTCGGAATCTCGATCCAGTCGGCGAGCACGAAGTAGCCGTCGAAGCGCAAGAGCGGGTTCGCATTGAACAAGAGCGTCGATACCCCGCTGATCCAGATGACGTTGTAGGCCAGCGACCGCACGAATCCGGGCTCGACGGCGAGCCACACCATCAGCGCCAGCGCCGCCAGGAATACCTCGACGAGCACCCCGGCCGCCGCCACGACCATGCGCCTTCGCTTGTCCGGAAAGACGTTGGCCGCTGACGCATCCACGTAGGGCACGGGCATCAGGACCAGGAACATGATGCCCATCTCGTGGACCTCGGCCTGCCAGACCTTCGCCGCAAACCCGTGGCCGAGCTCATGGAGAGCCTTCACGCATGGATAGGTGATCCCCAGCAGGAGCATGTTCTGCCCGCTGAGCAGACGCGAGCCCGCGTCGTGGGTGAGCTCCGTCCAGTGGGGGGCGCCGAGCACTGCGGCCGCCACCACCACGGCACACCATGCCAGCGCTCCATACACCGAGAAGAACGGGCGTACCAGCCAGATCCAGCGCTCCAGGAAGGCGTCCGGATCCAGCAGGGGAATGCGCAAGGAGAGCGGGTGGAGGATGCGCCGCCAACGCTCGCCGGACTCGCGGCGTTCGCCTCGGCGGAACATCTCCTCGGTATCGGGTGAGATGTCGCAGGCGAGGGACTCGGCGAAGTAGAGCATGCCGAGCAGGCGGATGGTCTCGTCCTGCGTCGGGCTCTCGTCGCCCAGCGCCGAGGCGGCCTCCTCCCAGATCTCCTGGGTCGTCCGCTTTCCATCCATCAGGCCGGTCAGCAGATGGGCCGAGGGTGTCAGCAGCTGACAGCGCCGGGTGGACTGGTTCTGCAGGACATACCAGATCTGACCTCGGCAGACCTGTCGATAGAGCCTCGTGTGGCGGCCACGGCGCGGCCGCAGCTGGGCCACCCGATACCAGGAAGAGCTGAGCATGGACTCACTCATTGCCGCGTCACCCCCCTCAGGGCAGCCATGACCAGATCCGGAGCCGCAGCCAGTCCGTCAGGCTGTGGGTCCAGATCCAGATCAGGCGGCGGCGGCCGACCTCGATCTTGCCAACGCCCTCCATGCCGGGGCGCAATCCGGGCGCCGGCTCGTCGAGGTGTGCTTCTACCCGAAAGTAATTGAACCCGTCCTCGGCGATGGAGACCGGCGTGATCCGCTGCACAGTGAGGGGGAGCTGCTTGCCGGGCAGGGCGGTGAGCGCCAGCTGTCCGCGTTGTCCGGGTTTCGGCTCGCCGATGTCCCGCTGGTCAACCTTCAAGATGATGCGATAGCCGTCCAGCGGCGCGATCTCGAAGAGCAACTCGCCCCGCTCGACCGGCGAGCCGAGGGACTGGCTGAGATCGCCCTTCACGACGATCCCATCGAAGGGCGCCACCAGTCGCGTCCGTTCGAGCTGGGCCTCGAGAAGCTGGAACTCCGCCTCGGCCTGATCGATCCTGGCGCTCAGGAAGTTGACCTGGCTGCGGTCGTGCTGCGCGAGGGCTTTTCGGTGCTCCTTGACGAGCTGAGCCAGCTTCCCGGACCAGTTCCTTCGCTCGAGCAACAAATCTCGATCGTCCAGGCGGGCCATGATCTCTCCGCTCTTCAACAGGTCGCCCGCGCGCACGTTGGCCTCGGCGATGTAGCCGTCGATCCCGGCCACGATGGCGCGCTGGACGCGGCCTTCGAGAGTGGCGTCCGCGGTCACCCGGTAGTCACCCCTGGCAAGGACGAGCATCAGCAGCGCCGCAACGACACCGGTCGCGGCGGCCTTGAGCTGGAGGTGCCCCGGCGCGCGCAGACGTGCGATCTGCAACCCGAGGACCTCGCGGACTGCCTCGAGCCAGCTCTGCCTGGCCTGGCGCTTCAGCTCGAGGATCGGGCCGAGCAGAGCGCTGACGTCTTCACACAGTGCGATGGTCTCCGCGTCCAGCGCAGCCGAGCTCGATCGTTCGAACGTCAAGCCACCGATCACCCGACCCTCACTCCCAAGCGGAACGGTCCACGCCGCGGCCCCGTTCTGGCTCCGGATCAGCCTCTCCTGGGCCAAGGCAACCCGGGGCGGTCCATCGCCGAGCGGCGGATGGCAGAGCAGCGCGTCCTGGTCCGCGGCCTCGTCCATGGCGGCCTCGATGTCGCCGATGATGCTGGAGCGGGCGTCGAAGCTCACGGCGTTGGAGAGCCCCTCGACCCGGATCTGCCGCCCCCGCATCAGGCCGATGCTCACCCGATCGCAGCCGAGGCGCTGAGCCAGCTCGGTGGCCACCGCCGTCGCGGCCGCAGCCGGGCGATTCTGCTCGAGGGCGGTCGCGACGACCTCGAGCGCGGTGACCAGGCGATCCCGGGCGTTGGCGCCGCGAACCAGACCCTCGAGCCAGGTGACGCCGGATTGCAGATGGTCGGACGCCCGCCTGCAGGCCGCCTCGGCCGACAGGGCTGTGTGTTCCATGCGGATGGCGACTGCGCCGCCAAAGGGGCTACCCGCGCCGAAGGGAATGGCGACATCGCTCCAGCAGAGCGTCGATCCAGGCGCCTGATCGGATCGGCGCACCACGACACCGCCCTCTGCCAGTGACTCGCGGGCCACACCGAGCAGGTCGGAGGCTTCGGCCTCCTGCTTCGGCCAGTGCGCGACCGGCAGGGGTGCGCCCAGCCCACTGCCGCTCAAGACCACGAGACCCTGACCGGCGCCCGGGAGCGTCTGACAATGAAGGGCGAGCCAGGGCTGTACTACGTCTTCGGCCAAGAGTCCCCTCTCGGGCCCGGCTGCGGATGCCGGGGCGTCGCGGACCTGCGCGCAGAGGCGGGTCTTCCTGGAGTTTTTCGGGCTGGACAGTGCATTTCTTGAGCAGGCTCGCCTCCTTGGGGCCGACTTCCTGTGCATTTTCTCTTAGCCCCAGCGTGCGCCGTGCCGATCAGATCAGCGGTGTGATCCACCGGCCGACACGGTCGGCAATGGCGGTCTCGATCCGCTGTAAGGAGCCAACACACCGATGCGATGGTCTCTGCGAAACACCCTGCTCGCGATCCTGCTGCCGCTCACGCTGGCCACGGTCTCGATGTCGGCCGCTCGCATCGCCGATCTGATCACCCTGCAACGCGATATCGAGGGACTTCGCAGCAGCGCCTTCCGATCGATCTACGCCGAGCGCTACGCCCGCTATCTCCAGGCGCTGCTCAAGGAGTCCTTCGATCACGTGGTCGGACGACGCGGCGGCCCGGAGGCCCTTACCGCCGCCCGTGCCGGAATCGCCGATACATTCGAGCGGTTACGTCCCTTCGTGCAATCCGAGAGGGGGAACCGGGCCTTCGTCTCTACGCTGACGGCGAGGACCCTCGACAACTGGGAGCAGACACAGGCTCAGATCGATCTCCACATCGAGCGCGCGATCGCCGCCGGCAAGAAGAGTGACCATGCGAGAGCGAGACGTCTCCTGATGGACGATCTCGAGGTGCTCGCTCGAGCCCGAATCTTCTCCTCCATCGATCTCACGATCCAGCGCGAGCAGGAGCTGCTCGAGGAGTATCGGGTGCGCGTATCGCGTGCAACCGAGAGCTGGCTTGCCAAGAGCGCTGGAGCATCCGACGTGAGGGAGCATCTTCTGCCCGCCGTCTACGAGACGATCCTGGCGGAGCGTTTCCTGCGAAGCGTCTATGCGGATTTCAGGGCCTTCACCCACCATGTGATCGGAGGGCGACCCCTCGCGGCGTCTCACGGGGTCGCAGCAAGTCAGACGATGTCCCAGCTCAGTCGACTCCAGCCGAAAGCGGCGGAGGCTGACGCCGAGCTGGGCGCCCACCCAGCCGGAGAGCCCGCCGCCAGCTACGAGCTGGTTCGGGACGCCTACGCGCGCACCCTGTCACTCCCTCCGGCTTCGCGGAGCAGCAACGGGCTCGCGGTGGCGAGAAGACTCGATGAGGTCTTCGAGCAATCCCTCCTGCCGCACACGAACGCGATCATCTGGACACACGAGGAATCCATCGAGCGGGAGATGGACCGGGTAGGCCGGCTGGTGCGACGGATCGTGTCGTTCACCACCGTGATCGCAATGATCGCAATCCTGATCGCATTGGCGAGTCCCTATCTCGCGCTCCGGCTCCTCGCGAAACCCATCGATGACCTCCTGAGCACCTTGAGCCTATTCAGAGAGGGCCAGAAGGACGCGCGCTCGGATGTGCGACAGGGCAACGCGCTGGGCCGGCTCGGGCTCTCGCTGAACGCCGTGCTCGACGAGCTTCAGAAGTCGGATCGCAAGCAGCGATTCCTCGCGTTCTACGACGGCACCACCGGACTTCCCAATCGTCAGTTCTTCGAGGAGCGCATGGACGGAGCGCTGATCAAGGCACGGATCGAAGGACGCACGCTGGGGCTGTTGGCGCTGAGCATCGACGGCATGCGGGAGGTGAACGAGACCCTCGGCCACAGCGCCGGCGATGAGCTGGCTCGCCAGATCGCGGCACGCCTGCGCGAGAGTTTGAGAATGAGTGACATCATCTCGCGGCCAAGCGAAGAAGAGTCGACCACCGAGGTCTCGCATCTCGGCGGCGACCACTTCAGCATACTCCTCACCAGGCTCGCGGAGGCCTCGGACGGAGCCATTGCAGCGAAGCGCGTACTGGCGAAGATCATGGAGCCCCTCGTTGTAGAGGGGCACGAGATAGTCATTCGGACCAGCATCGGGATCGGGGTCTGTCCCCACGATGGAGAAGACGCCGCCACTTTGTTGCGTAATTCCAGCGCCGCAATGAACGAAGCCAGGAGGCGGGGCGGCAACGTCTATCAGTTCTACTCCGACGCGATGAATGTCGCGAACGCGAGGAAGCTCCACATCCAGAGTCTCCTCGGCGGCGCCATCGAGCGCGACGATCTCGAGCTTCACTTCCAACCGATCCACGATGCCAGGTACGGGCGTCTCGCGGGCGCGGAGGCCCTGCTGCGCTGGGTCGACTCGGAAATGGGCCCCGTCGCGCCCGACGAATTCATTCCGATCGCGGAGCAGTGCGGTCTGATCACGAGAATCGGCCACTGGGTATTCCACGAGGCGTGTAAGCAGGTTCGCGCCTGGCAGGATGCTGGCTACGCCGAGATACGGATGTCGATCAACGCGAGCGCAAACCAGCTCCGTGATGCGAATTGGGTAAAGAACGTCTCCGAGTCGCTGCGGGAGACGGGAATCAGCCCGGGGTGCCTCGAGCTCGAGATCACCGAGACCACGATCATGAGCAACGAACCCCAAACCATCGCGACACTGACCGAGCTCTCGGACATGGGTCTGGGAATCGTGCTGGACGACTTCGGGACGGGCTATTCGTCACTCTCCCATCTGAGGAGCCTTCCGATCAACCGCGTCAAGATCGACCGCTCGTTCGTATCCGAGATCTCGGACAGTGAGGAAGGATCCGCGCTCGTCGGGGGCATCGTCGTGCTGGCACATGGTCTCAAGCTCGAGGTCGTAGCCGAGGGCGTCGAGACCCACGAGCAGGCGAACTTCCTACGCGAAGTTGGTTGCGACGAGCTCCAGGGCTACCTGATCAGCGGCGCGGTCAAAGCCTCGGAGTTCGAGCGACTACTGACTCGTTCGAAACCAGAGTAGCTCTGCTGACGGTCGAGCATGCTCTTCCGTTCTCCCGGCAGGTCATTGAACTCGGCACGTGCCGTTGGTCTCCAGATGGGGCCGGCGCCGCCGCAGTTCACCCTACGGCAAGTTCTGGCGGTCCACGTTGACCGGGAAGCCCAGCTCCGCTGGGCCTCCAACGCAGACATCGGGCCGAAGGGCCGTGCATGGCGACCGCAGGGTGTTTCAACGGGCTGCCAGAGGCAGGGCCAGGCTGCACGATCGATACAGGACGAGTAGAATGGGCGCTGAAATGCAAGCCAGCTACCGCGTCTTGATGCTGCTTCCCGATCGGGAATTCGA
>CBDUYG010000073.1:0-10623 GCA_965371385.1 uncultured Myxococcales bacterium
ACGTCGTCCATGGAGACGCGATGGCGCGCATCGTGACCTCTGCGGTCGGCGCCGGACTCGGCCGCCTCTCGTCCAACCTGATCGTTCAGTGGGGCCTCAGCGCAGGCGCAAATCTTCTCGCCAGCGCCTACTCGCGCGATCAGGAGTTCGAGGCCGACTACTTCGGTGCGAAGCTCGCCCATGCCGCGGGCTACGATCCCCGCGCCGCCATTCGGGCTCTCTCGAGGCTGCAGGAGTTCGACACCTCTTCGAATCTCCGCGCGTCCGAATACTTCGCCTCCCACCCTGCGCTGCCCGATCGCATCGATCGGCTGAAAGAGCACATACGGGTCAGGGCCTGAAAGGAAACCAGGGGTCAATGCCATGAAGAGACGCTTCGGATCCGGATGGATCTCCCACTCGATCACCGCCGTGGTCTTCCTCGGACTCGGCCTCGCGCTGGCCTCCAGCGAAGTCGGCCGGCAAATCGAGCAGAGCGGCAGGCAGGCCGCTTTCAAGGCCGCGGCGACCGTCGCGCGTCACGCCGACATCGCGGATACCCAAATGACCGTACTGCTCGAAAATCCAGACGTCCTGGATGCGATCGCAAGCGGCGGCTCCTTCGGAGGCTCTTTTTCGCGTCATGTCGCCCAGAACATGTTCGGCAAGGATCATCAGCCGGCAATCGACGACGCCAAGCGTCTCACGGAGATCGAGGAGGTGGCGGATCGCAGCTGGCTCATCCACATGCCCATCGTGAACAGCGTCGTCTTCGAGACGGACGACGGCCTGGTGGTCGTCGATACGGGAATGGCACCCGCCGGGCCGGCCCTCCTCGAGGCGATCCGCAGCGTCAGCGATGCGCCGATTCACACGATCATCTATACGCACGGACATGTCGATCACGCCTACGGAACCTGGGCGCTGGTCGACGACGGATCCACGCCCCAGATCATTTCTCACGAAAATCTTCCCGCACGTTTCGATCGCTATATCCGATTGCGCGGCTCGATCGCGAAGTACATGAGCCAGCCTCTCGACCAGCTGCCGAGCTCCAAGGAGGATCTCGTCTGGCCGACCCGCACGTTCCGCGACCGCCTCGAGCTCGAGATCGGCGGTGAGACCTTCGTCCTCCAGCACCGCAAGGGCGAGACGGACGACCACCTCTACGTCTGGCTGCCCGGACGACGGATCCTCGCCAGCGCGGACTTCTACCAGGGCTTCCTTCCCAACGCGGGCAATGGCAAGCGGGTGCAGCGCTACGTCGAAGAGTGGACGCGGACCCTGGTCGAGATGGCCGATCTCGATCCGGCCATCGTACTACCCGCTCACGGCGACGCCTTGACCGACCCCGCCCTCATCCAGGAGCACCTTCTCGTCCTCGCAGAGGCCCTCGAATACATAGTCGATCACACCATCGCGGGACTCAACCAGGGGCTGCGCAAGGATCAGGTCTTCCAATCGTTGGAGCTGCCGGAGCATCTCGCGAGTCATCCGAGTCTGAACGAGCAATACGTCTCGCCCCAGGACATCTCGAAGATGGTGATTCGGCGATACACCGGCTGGTGGGACGACCTTCCTTCACGTTGGGCACCCGCAACAGAGGAGGCCCAGGCGGCGATGGTGGTCGAATTGGCCGGCGGGATCGAATCGCTGGTCGAAAGGAGTCGAGAGGTGCTCGAGGGGCGCGACCTCGGCGACGGGATGCGCGTCGTCGAGGCCGATCCGAGGCTCGCATCCCACCTGGCGGAGTGGGCCTGGCTGAGCGACCCCGACGATCCGGCAGTGCAGCAGTTGGTGCTCGACACGTTCAAGCTGCGGATCCTCGACCCCGGCAGCAATACCCAGGAGATGCTCACCTATCTGGATCGAATGACCGAGGCGAGGCAGCGCCAGCTGGACGCTGGAAGATGAAGCCCGGCGGACGCCGCCTCGCGCGCCGCCTATCTCACGGGCCAGAGCGCAACTCGTAACGGCGTCCATCACAATTGGGGCATATTCGGCAAGATGAAGATCCTGCCTCGACATGAGCCACTATGCTCCCCGCAGCCCGTTCCAACCCGGGCCCGATCTGCTCGCGAAATACGAGAAGCTGCCGGTGACCGACCCTCGTCGTAACGCCAACGCCAGATACGGCGCCTTGATCGAGGGGATGGACCAGAGCGTCTGACGCATCCTGGACTTCCTGGAAGACCCGAACGGGGACGGCGTGCACTACAAGCTCGTGTACGAGTACGAGCCTCGATACACCGACACATCCGAGTCTCATCGAGGCAGCTATGCGCTCTACAACCTCGACGAAGACATCGGGGAGCGCGATGACCTGCTCGGCGACCCGAATGCCACCGATCAGGCCCTGAAGATCGCCCGGCAGGCGAGCCTCGAGCCGATCGCCTGGCTCGAGGAGCGGCACGCGCAATATCCGACCCTGCGCGATCCCGAGACCGGCGAGAGGGGAGCGAGGTTTCGGTCGGACCGCCGACGCCCCTCGAGCTTCGGTCCGGTGCCGAGCGCCAGTGAGGTGCCGGCCCCGCATCCTGCCCATGCAGCAGCGCCCACGCTCACCCGACGCGCACGGCCCGCACCCAGACTAAGCGAAGAGGAACTCCAGCAGATCCACGTTGGTCACGATTCCCGCGAGCTTGCCGTCTTCGTCCACGACGAGCACCGAGTGAATCTCTCCGTCGGCCAGGAGGTCGATCGCACGCTCGACGCTCTGATTCGTGCTCAAGGCAACGAGATCGGTCTGCATGATGCCCTCGATCGACTTCGCGGAATCGATCATCGAGTCGATGTCGCGCTCGAAGCCCGTCGCCGAGAGCTCACGGTGAATTCGGATGAAATCCCGCGAGCTGATGATTCCGACCAGCTTCTCGCCATCGAGAATCGGAACGTGATGGAAGCGACCCTTCATGAGGATCTCACGCACGTCGCTGAGATCGTCGTCCAGCTGGGCCACCTTGACGCTGCGGGTCATGATCTCGGCAATCTTCGTATCTTTCGTCATGTTCGGACCTCCGGTGCGAGACAGCAATCGTGCGCTGCCGAGCCCAATATACCGGGGTTCAGGTGTGACGGCATGGAGACAACGTGCCACGCAGCGGGTTGGCTGCGGGGCGACGATGCCCGCCCGCGCCCGACGTGCTGCGGGCGGCCCGGGACGGAGGAAAATCCAATCTGCCGCGTCATCGACGTGCCAGCCGGATTGCTGAGACCGGCCGCCTCCGGAGCGAATCGCAGCCATCGAGTTGGAGCCCTGTAGGAACGCTCCGATTCCCTCTATTCTCACGCCTTGCCCGCGCCCTGGATGAGGAGACTCCCATGCACACCGGAAGAATCCCGCTCGGAGCGTCCCCCGGACGCGACGAAGGCCTGGAGCGAGTCCTGAGCCCTCTCGCCAGGCTGAGCTGAGGCCCGAAACCTTCAGCGGCCATGCCCAGCTACTACATCATCTTCGGCGCGGCGGTGCGTCCAGGTGGGGAGGCCAGCGGCGCCCTGCGCCGCCGGGTCGAGCATGCCTTCATCGCAGCTTCGGCGGATCCCGACGCCATGTTCCTGGTCACCGGGGGTGTTGGAGCGCACGGTCCCTCCGAAGCCCGGGTGATGACGAACCTGCTGGTCGAGCGGGGCATCCCCGAACACCGTGTCGTGCTCGAGGAGAACGCGACCGACACCCTCGAGTCAGCCTTGGAGTGCACACGCATCCTAAGAGACCGGGGCGACGCTGCCCGGGTTCATGTCTGCACCAGCAGCTATCATGTGCCGCGCTGCCGCCTGCTCATTCGCATTCTCGGGATATCCACCCGTCCCCTCCCGATCGAAAGCGACCGCCTCTGCCTGGGACGGTCGAAGTGGAGCTACTACGTGCTGCGTGAGGCCGCGGCGATCGCGTGGGATGGGCTCCTGCTCGCAGTCAGACGGGCACGGCGGGTGGGCTAGTGCATTTTACTTTCCATCACCGTCGCATCGCGAGCCCAGGGCTTTCGGCGCTGATCTGCCTGATCGGTCTCAGTCTCGCTCCAGCGCCTTCCAGCGCCCAGGAGACTCGCGAGCACGATCTGCCCGAGCTCGAAGAAGAGTTGGGAGCCAAACCCAAAATCAACGCCAGTCTCGAGCTGTCGAATCGCTTCGTCGCGAATGCGGACTTCGGAGAATTCGACGCCAACTCCTACCAACCCGAGCTGCGTATGCGAATCGCCTCGCCGGTCTCGAAGCGTGCGGCCGTCCAGCTCCTGGCCCGGGGCCGTATCCTGATCTACGACTTCGACGGTCGAGCGGACCTCGGAACCGGCTCGAGCGACGCTCCCTTCGACAACCTCAATTCCTGGACCGTCCGTCTCCAGGGAGCGTACCGCCTGAACGACTCCTGGACCCTCTTCTCGGACGACGAGCGCTGGTCGATCTTCGGCGAGCTTGCGGTTCGCTCCCGCTGGGAGAAGGGCTCGAACGTCGGCGACGGGTTTCAATACGGCGGCTCCCTGGGCGTGACCTACCGGCTCCGGAGCAAGTTCCACTTCGTCCTGGGCCTGACGGTTGGGAACAGGCTGGAGCACGCAGGCGTGGGTGTGGGACCGGTGGTCGAGCTCGGTTGGCAGATCAGCGAGAAGTGGTCCATCAGGAGCGTGGGGCTCGGTCTGGAGCTGAACCGCACGCTGACGCCGAGGCTGACCGCCTTCGCACGCGCGCGCCTCGAAGGCGGAATCTATCGTCTGGCCTATCGCGGAAGCGAGATCGGAGCGGGAACGCTTCGTGTGCGTCAGCTCCCCGTCGCCCTGGGGCTGCGCTGGAACGCCTTCCGTCACTTCCGCTTCCGAGCTGCGGTGGGCGTCGTGGCGTACCACCAGCTTCGCCTGCGAGATTGGAAGGATATTACCCTCGGTGAACGCGAAGCCGGCCCCTCTGCCTACGCCATGCTTCGGATCGATATGCGCCCTTGACGCAGAACCCGCTAGCGAGTCCGGGCGAAATGTTTCACTCTCCAGCGATTCGAGTGGGGGGAGGAGATACGATGAAGGTCCGGGCCCGGATTTCGATTCTGACGATCGCGCTGGTGCTCGTCGCATGTGGAAGCGAAGAGCCGGTCGGAGAAGAAGCACCCGCCTTGGCGTCGCCGACGCCAGGCCCCACCCAGGCGATCATGCGCGACATCCTGGAGAGTCTTCAGGTCGCCCTTCCCGCGAGCGCCAATCAGGAAGCGTTCCGCGACCCGGCCAATCAGGCGAAGATCGCAGCGGCTCTGGAAGAGCTCGCCTCGGCGGTCGCGGTGCTGGAGGAGCACACGGCACAGAAGGATCCCCAAATGCGCTTCCTCGCGCGCTCGATCGAGAGGGACTCGCGAGAGGCCCAACGAGACTTCGCGAACAAGCGCTACGACCGAGCCGGCTTCCTTCTCCACAAGATCACCGAGAACTGCATCGTCTGTCACACACGGCTGGAGTGTGAAAACGACTGCGATTTCAGTCGCAACTTCATTTCGCCGAGCGAGCTCGAGACCATGGACCTCGAGTCCCGGTCCTCCTTGCAGATTGCGACCCGGCGATTCGAGGATGCGCTGGACACCCTCGAAGAGCTGCTCGCCTCGCCCGAATCTCCGGCCCTGATGCTCGGCCCGTTGACCGACTATCTCGTGATCTCGATTCGCGTGAAGAACGACTACGAACGCCCCGTGCCGACTCTGCGCCGATTCACGATGCGCCCCGACATCTGGACTTCCCTACGAGAGTACGTAGAGGGGTGGATCGACGCTCTTCCCCGGCTGCACGAGCGCGTGCAATCGGCTCCCACTCTCGCGACCGCTCGGGCCCTGATCGCCGAGGGTGCCGCACTGAACCGCTTCGAGGGGAGCTACGCGGCCCTCGTCCACAACATCGTCGCCTCGACCATCCTCGAGAAGTTGATCGCTGCCGATCCACAACCGGGCCCCGAGCTGGGAGAGAGCTTCTTCCTCCTCGGCATCGTCGAGTCGAGGATCGGCCGAAACTACTGGGTGACCCCGGCGCCCTTCCTGTTCGAGACTTCGATCCGCCTGGCGCCCGGGGAGCCCTACGCGCGAAAGGCCTACACGATGCTCGAGCGCGAGATGTTGAAGAGCTACGAAGGATCTCCGATCGAAGAGCTGCCAGGCGAAGATCGCGAGCGCCTCTCGGAGCTTCGCGCACTGATGAGCGCAGCCCAGTAATCCTCGGGCCGCTCGCCGGCGGGCATCGAACCGTCAGTCGCCGGGCGTGAGCACGGCGGCTCCCTTCAGCTCGCCCACCCTCAGTCGACGCAAGGCTTCGTTCGCCTGGGCGAGGGGAAACCGCGTCGTCTCACAGCGCACCGGAATCTGCGGCGCGAGACTCAGGAACTCCTCGGCGTCGCGACGCGTGAGGTTCGCCACCGATTGGATGCTGCGTTCGTGCCAGAGCAGATCGTAGGGGAAGCTCGGAATGTCCGACATATGGATTCCAGCGCACACCACCCGCCCGCCAGGCGCCAGAACGCCCAGCGCCGCCGGAACCAGGGCACCGACCGGTGCGAAGAGGATCGCCGCGTCGAGCTCCACGGGCGGGCGCTCTTCGCTGCTGCCCGACCAGACCGCCCCCAGCTCGCGAGCAAACTCCTGGGCCTCGCGATCTCCGGGACGGGTAAACGCATGGACCTCTCTCCCTTCGGCGCGAGCTACCTGGACCACGATGTGCGCCGCCGCGCCGAAGCCGTAGAGACCCAGGCGCCTCGCGTCGCCCGCCATACGGAGTGCGCGATAGCCGATCAATCCCGCACAGAGGAGCGGCGCCGCTTCGACGTCGCTGTAATCGCCGTGGATCCGAAAGCAGAAGCGCTCATCCGCGAGCGCATACTCGGCATAGCCTCCGTCGATCTGGTAACCGGTAAAGGCGGCAGCCTCGCACAGGTTCTCCCGGTCGCTCGTACAGAATCGGCAGACGCCGCAGGTGCGCCCCAGCCAGGGGATGCCCACGCGCTCGCCGGGATTGAAGCGCCTCACCCCGCTCCCCAGGGCCTCGACGATCCCGACGATCTCGTGACCGGGTACGATGGGAAGCCGCGGCTCGGTGAGCTCGTCATCGACGATGTGGAGGTCGGTACGGCAGACGCCGCAGGCGCGCACCTCGACCAGGACCTGCCCGGGTCCGGGCACCGGCTTCGCAAGATCTTCGAGCCGCAGGAGCTCCCGCCCGCCGTGGTAACGCATTGCCTTCATGACCGCATAGCTTACTTCCTCACGATGGGATTCACGAACATTTCGCCCACGTCCGGCGAACACCGGCCCCCGTTGTGAGAAGTTCGGCCCCGGACCGCCTATTTCTCTCGCGATCAGGAAGAGGCAGGGCTAGCCTGCCTCGACCCCAGCGGTCCCGGCGGAAGAAACCCATGTTCGACTCGTCCGAAGCTCCAGAGCCACTTCCAGATGGACCCCGCCCGAGCGCCGGAGAGATTCGCGCCGCCCTCTCGACCCTCGGCCACGATCGGTTCCGCCCGGGCCAGGAGGAGGCGATCGACGCACTCTTCCGGGACGGCCGGCTGCTGCTCGTGGCTCCGACCGGAGGAGGCAAGAGCCTCACCTACCAGCTCCCCGCCCTTCTCTTCGAAGGCACGACCCTCGTCATCTCGCCCCTGATCTCCCTGATGCACGATCAGGTGAGCGCGCTCGAGGAGTGTGGGATCGCTGCGACCTTTCTGGCATCGACGCTCTCCGAGGACGCGCTTCAGGAACGGCTGCGAGGCATCTCTGCGGGTCGCTACAAACTCGTCTACGTCGCGCCCGAACGCCTCTCGTTTCCCGCATTTCGTGCGCTGGCTTCGAGGCTCCGATGCCCCCTGATCGCGATCGACGAGGCTCACTGCATCAGCGAGTGGGGCCACGACTTCCGGCCCGACTACATGCAGATCGGGGGCTTCCTGCGCGAGCTGCCCGAGGCGCGGGTGCTGGCGTGTACGGCGACGGCGACGCCTGTAGTGCGCGACGAGATCCTGGAGCGGCTCGGTCTGCCGCCGAACACACAGCAGATCATCAAGGGATTCGCGCGCCCCAATCTGTCTCTGCGAGCGCGAGAGATCGCCGGCAAGAAGGAGCGCCACCAGGAGGTCGACGAGGCACTTCACGAAGCTCTCGGAGAGCCCGGCTCGCAGAGGGGATCCGCGATCGTCTACTCCCCGACTCGCCGGATCACCGAGGACGAGGCCGACCGGCTGCTCGATCGCGGCTGGCGGGTCGCGGCGTACCACGCCGGGCTCACGGGAGAAAGGCGCGAGGCGGTCCACCAGGCCTTCAGCGAGGGCGAGCTCGAGGTCGTGGTGGCGACCAACGCGTTTGGAATGGGAATCGACCGCGCCGACGTTCGCGGCGTGATCCATCTCGCCCCCCCCGGCTCGATCGAGTCCTACTACCAGGAGGTGGGGCGCGCAGGCCGCGACGGTGAGGATGCCCTCGGCCTGATGCTCGTCTCGCCCACGGACATGCCACGCAGGAGGCACCTGATCGAGAGTGACACATCGGGGGCGATTTCGAGCCAGGCGAGTATCGAGCACAAGTGGAACCTCTTCCTCGAGCTCATGCGCTTCGCCGAGGGGGGTTCCTGCCGCCACGACGCCATCCTGCGCTACTTCGGCGACGAAGACGAGACGCTCGCAGGCTGCGGGCGCTGCGACGTCTGTGTGCGACTGACCGGGGACGAGGACCCCGAGCACTCCCCCGACGAGATCCTGCTCATCGTGCGCAAGGCCCTCTCGTCGGTGGCCCGAATCCACGGCCGCTTCGGCCTCGGTGCCGCCGTCGCCCTGCTACGCGGAGCGAACGATGAGCGACTCGAGCGCATCGGCCTCCACCGCACTCCCACCTTCGGAATTCTCGCCGAGTTCACGGCCGATTGGCTGACCCGACTGATGCGGCGCTGCGTCAGCGCCGGCTGGGTCGACTTCGTCGGGGGGGACCGACCCGTGGTGGTGCTCACCGAAGACGGCGCCGCGGTGATGCGGGGAGATCGTCCGATTCACTTCATCCTCCCGCCCCGCAAGCGCGTCGCTTCACGCAGGTCCGGCAGCGGCCCGAAGAGAGCGGCCGGAGGCGCCGCCGCTCACTCCGACCCCATCCTGAGCGCTGCAGAACAGGACATCTTCGAGGCCCTTCGCCAGCACCGACTCGAAACCGCACGTGAGGAAGGCGTCCCTCCATACGTCGTGGCGAGCGACAGGACACTGCGCGAGGTCGCGATGACTCGCCCGCGGGATCGCAGCGAGCTTCTGCAGGTGCACGGCATCGGGGCGAACAAAGCCGATCGCTACGGCGAGGGGCTGCTGAAGATCATCGCCCGGATGGCGTCTGCCGCCGGGTCTGCGGGAGGATGAGGCTCGCGGGCACGACGGCGAAGAAGCACTCCATTCAGGGTCGTGCGCAGCTCCCCAACCTCAGGTCGAACGGCCCTCGCGACGCAGGCGCATCAGGAAGGGCAGCGCGAGGGCCACGCATGCAATCTCGGCCGCGCCCGCGAATACGAATGCCGCCCGATAGCCCGTGAGCCAGTCGTGACGAGCGGCCACGAGCTCGCTGATCGCACCGCCAACGAGCGGCCCCATGATGAAGCCGAGGGAGCCCGCTGCGTTGAACGCTCCCATCGCCGTTGCGCGAATCTCCTCGGTGGCGATCTGGCTCGTCATCACCATCGAGGGAACGAACATCACGGCCGCCGCTGCACCGATCGCAATCATGAGCCCCTGGAGGACGGGCGGCTCGACGAAACCGACCCCGACCGTTCCCAGGCCGTAGAGCACGCTGCCGACGCAGAGCAGCAGGCTGATCGACCGCCTCTCGGCGAGCCGACCAAAGGGATACGAGAGGAGTGCGAAGGGGATCATGAAAAGAGCGATGGTGATCCCGATCTGCGCCGGCGGGGCATCGTGGATACGGCGTAGATAGAGCGAGAAGGTCGTCGTGAAGAAGCCCACCGTGAAGCGATCCGTGAAAGCGAACGCGAGCGGAACGAAGAGGGCCGCATCCTCGGCCAGGGTTTTCACGATGTCCCGGAAGCTCGGCCGGGCCTCGCTCCGGCCGGCACCCTGAACCAGTATGACGCCGAGGCCAGCTCCGCCGAGGCTCAGCCCACCCCCCACGAAGAGCGGTATCAGGGCGTTCGTCTGGCCCAGGAATCCACCGAGTGGCGCCCCGAGTGCGACGCCGAGCATCATGCAGCCGCCGACCACGCCCATCGCCCGGCCGCGCTGGGCGCCAGGAAGCGCCCGGGAAGCGAGCATCAACAGAATCGAGAGAGCGCTGATGTGCGCGCAGCCTTCCACGAAACGGATGGCCAGGAACACGGAGAAGGGAATCGGGGTCGCCATCAGGAAGAAACAGGTGGAGTCGATCAGGAGCGCCCCAATGAAGAGCCGACGCTCGATCTGCCAGCGATCTGCGGCGGCGCCCGCGATCGGCGCCCAGACCAGCGCGCCAATCATGTTGATCGACATGAAGAGTGATGTGAGGAGCTCCGAGACCTCGAAACGCTCCGACACAAGCTCACCGAGAACCGGCACCGGCAGGGTGACCGGCATCATGATCGAGACCGCGAGCACACCGTAGCCCGCGAGCCTTCGCCTGTCGGCCGCACCCGAAGCGAGCTCGGGTTCGCGAACCGCCAGATCGTCCGAATC
>CBDUYG010000074.1:0-10577 GCA_965371385.1 uncultured Myxococcales bacterium
CCCGAAGGGGCTCATTCGTCGCTGCGCGACGCTCTCTTCGAGCTGAGCCACCAGCATATCGGTCTCCAAGGGCTCGAACTGCTTCTTCTTCGACTTTCGCAGGCGCGGCGTCACCGTCCCCGCCTCCACTTCCTTCTCCCCGACGACGAGGGTGAGGGGAACCTTGCTCACCTCGGCCTCGCGAATCTTGTACCCCAGCGTTTCACTCCGCTCGTCGACCTCGACCCGAATGCCCGAAGCCCGGAGCTTCGCGGCGACCGCCTGGGCGTGAGCATGCTGGGCTGAGGAGATCGGTAGGATCGCAACTTGAACCGGAGAGAGCCAGAAGGGAAAATCCCCGCCGGTATGCTCGATATAGATCGCCATGAAGCGTTCCAGGGAGCCGAGAATAGCCCGATGGAGCATCGCCGGCTGGTGTTCCTCGCCGTCGCGCCCGATGTACTTCAGGCCGAAGCGCCCCGGCAGCGCCATATCGATCTGGATCGTACCGAGGGTCCACACCCGCCCCAGCACGTCGCGGAAGTCGGCCTCGACCTTCGGCGCGTAGAAGACCGCCTCCCCCGGCTTGACGCGGCAGCGGAAGCCCGCCGCCTCGACACTCTCGATCAGCGTCCTCTCAGCCACCTCCCAATCCTCAGGGGAGCCGAGAAACTCCTCGGGGCGGGTCGAAACGGCGATCTCGACGCCTTCGAGACCCAGGGCTCCGTAGATCTCGGACATCATCGCGAAGAACGACTGGACTTCATCGGCGACCTGATCCGGCTCGCAGAAGATATGGGCGTCGTCCTGGGCGAACGAGCGCACCCGGGAGAGCCCCGTCAGGGTACCGCTGCGCTCGTTGCGATGGAGCCGGGTGAACTCGGCATAGCGCAGGGGCAGCTCCCGGTAGGAGTGCAGGCGGGTTGCGTAGAGCTGGCAGTGGCCCGGGCAGTTGGTCGCCTTGACGCCGATCTCCTCGCCCTCGTCCTCGCCCGCAAAGAAGTACATATCGTCGTGGAACATCTCGTAGTGGCCTGAGGTCTTGAAGAGCTCGGCGCGGCACAGCTGGGGGGTCATCACCTCCTGATAGCCATACTTCGGATAGAGCTCGCGGACGAAGTCGATGAGACCGTTGTAGAGCACCATGCCCTTGGGCAGATAGAAGGGCGAGCCCGGGGCGACCGGGTCCAAGTGGTAGAGGTCGAGATCGACCCCGACCCTGCGATGATCCCGCTTCTTCGCCTCTTCGATGCGCGCGAGGTGGGATTTAAGCTCCTTCTTGGAGGCGAAGGCGGTTCCATAGATGCGCTGCAGCTTGTGGCTCGACTCATCGCCCCTGAAGTAGGCGCCCGAGACCTCGAGAAGCTTCACCGCTCCGATTTGCTTGGTGTTCTGGACGTGCGGCCCCCGGCACAGATCCGCGAAGGCGCCGTGGCGGTAGATCGTGATCTCGGCATCCTCGGGGATATCGTCCAGGCGGGAGAGCTTGAGCTCTTCGCCCAGACCACGGAAGAGCTCTCGCGCCTCCTCCCGGGTCACGACCTCGCGCGTGAAGGCATCGGCTTCGGCCACGATGCTCTTCATCTCCTTCTCGATGCGCTCGATGTCCTCCGGAGTGAAGGGCTCGGGCACGAGGAAGTCGTACTGGAACTTCTCACTGTGATCGGCGCGTCCGGCGTCCACCTGCGCATGGGGAAAGAGGCGCTTCACGGCGTCGGCCATGACGTGCTCGGCGGAGTGACGAATGACGTCTCCCCCCTCCGGACTGCGGGTGGTGATGATCTCGATGGCCGCGTCGGTTTCGATGGGTTTGCGCAGATCGACGAGTTCGCCGTCGATGCGACCTGCGAGGGCGGCCTTCGCCAGACCCGGGCCGATCTTCTCGGCTACCTCGAGCACGGTCGAGCCCTTGACCATCGCCATCGTATTACCGTCCGGCAGTCGGACGTGGATCTCGCTCATGAGTGATGGTGAGGCATGGTGATCAATGGACTCCGGCCTTCGACGTACTCAGCTCGCCTGGCTCTCTCTCTATGGTTCTCTGTCGCTCTCAAAAAAGCGCTTAAAATGGTAGGCACGGGCGGAATTGAACCGCCGACCTCTGCCGTGTCAAGGCAGCGCTCTAGCCCCTGAGCTACGTGCCTGAATGAGCTAAGGAGCCGGGTTATTTACCCTTTTGCCAACGCCGTGTCAATCGTGCGGCTGCCGGACACTGAAGGGGAAGAGTCGAGGCGACGCGTCCACCGCAGGAATTCCCGGGCCAGTCGGCCTCAGCGGCGAGACGTGCTTCGCGATCGGCCGCGCGAGCCCGATAGCCCGGCCGGCGACGCTCCCTCTCTGGACGCATCCTCGGGTACGGGAGTCCATTCCACCAGGATGTGGATTCCGCCCTCTCCGGCCTCCAGAGGCAGGATTTCGAGCGACCCGGGGGTCGCGCGGAGAAGTCGCTCCAGAACCTCCGTAGGGCCGCTCTGGCTCTCGATCTGGAGCAGGCTGCGGCCCGACTCGAGCTCCAGGGGAATCACCGAGCTGGCGCCCACTTCTCCGAGCAGCACCTCTCGCAGGGCCACATAAGCGGGATAGACCTCGAGCCCCTCGACCTCGAGGGGAATCCGATTGACGTGGCTCACTTCGAGCCCCGCGGGTATCGCTCCCTTCTCAACCAATCGGTTGCGCACCCGGTCCACATCGACGTCCACCTCGAGCACGACCACGTATTCCTCGAGAATCGCCGTATTCGTGGAGAAGACGGCCGGCTGGCGTCCCCGGTCCTCGATCACACGGAAACGCGCCGTGTAGTTGACCAGCTTTCTACCCAGGATCGCATCGAGGTTGGGCGGCGTATCCGGGCGGGGGCCTTCCTGCTGATCCAGAAAGCGTCGGGCCACCTGATGCACGGCTTCGCTCATGGCGCTGCGAATCGCGGAGTCCCGCGGCACGACCTGCCCGGCGCCCCCGGCCCCTTCTCTCAGGGCGACGAATCCGATCGACTCCACCCGCTCGACCTCGGCCCATGCGGCCGGTGACGCGATTGCGCTCAGGATCAGCCCGACCAGTGCGAAGCGAATGAAATCTCCTCCACGGGCCGCTGCTCCGGCAGAGGCTGCCATCGCGCGCCTCCTCAGCCCCGCTTCTCCGGCCCGGTCGACACCCCTCATCCTTCTCTCCGCTCCATCCATGACTTCAATGGGTAAGCTCCGTCACCTTGCGACCGAATAGCGCATCGACGTCCCGGCACATATCCGGCGTCGCCCGCACGCCCCGCACGGCGCCCACCGAGAGCGTGGTCTCGCTCTCTCCCGGAATCAGCAGATGCACGACCACCGGACAATCACCCGGATGCGAGCCCAGAACCTGGCGCAGTGCCGCCAGGCGGTCGGGGTTGACGTCTTTCTCCAGCATCCGCACCCGCAACGTCGAGGCCAGGCGCTCCTCCGCCTCGGAAAGGGGCAGGATCTCCCGGGCCAGGATCTTCGGCGTCTCGCCCTCTTCGAGGGTTCCCGAGACGAGGAGCGGAGTCGCGCCCCCCTCGCCGGCGCCCTCTTTGGCGCGGGACAGTAGCTCCAGCGAGGCCTCGAAGGTATCCGAGAAGATCACCAGCTCGAAGCTGCCATCGAGGCCTTCGAGGGTCGCAAAGGCCATGCGGGCGCCCTTCTTCGTGCGAATCTCGCGCATCGCGGTGAGCAGGCCG
The DNA here is from genome assembly GCA_965371385.1 of uncultured Myxococcales bacterium. Taxonomy (GTDB): domain Bacteria; phylum Myxococcota_A; class UBA9160; order UBA9160; family UBA4427; genus CBDUYG01. The sequence continues at coordinate 3,671 of CBDUYG010000074.1, forward strand.
CCGACCATCACCTCGCGCCCCACCAACCCCTCCCAGTTCGAGCCCGTGCAGTCGGTGTACTGGGAAAGCAGGCCCGAGAATTCGTCGAGAGGATGCCCCGATACGTAGAAGCCCAGCAGCTCCTTCTCGGCGCTCAGCCGCTCTCGCTCCGACATGGGAGCCGACTCCATGAGCTTCGGCTCCTGCATCGATCCTCCGCCGGCGGCCTCGCCGAAGAGGCTCTCCTGCCCGGTCGCGCGATCGCGTTGCTCGGCGGCGGCGCGCTCGAGGGCGCTGTCGACCGTGGCCTGGACCGCCGCGCGATTTTCGTGCACGCCATCGAAGGCGCCGCTGCGCACGAGCGCCTCGATGACGCGGCGGTTCACCTTGCGGGCATCGACGCGCCCCGTGAAGTCGAAGAGGCTCCTGAAACGCCCTGTCTCCGATCCCCGGGCCTCGAGAATCGCCTCCACCGCTCCCGCGCCGACGTTCTTGATTCCCGCGAACCCGAACCGGATGGCTCCGTTGACGACCGAGAAGTCGCGCTCCGATTCGTTGACGTCCGGGGGCAGGACATCGATGCCCGAATCCCGCACGTGGGCGAGATAACGCGACATGCGGTCGTGATTCGCCGATTCGATCGTGAGTAGAGCAGCGAGATACTCCTCGCGATGGTTCGCCTTGAGATAGGCCGTGTGATACGTGATCAATGCGTAGGCGGTCGAGTGAGCCTTCGGGAACCCGTAACCTGCAAACTCGACGATCAGGTCGAAGACGTCGCCCGCCTCCCGGCGATCGATCTCGTTCTCGACGCAACCGTCGACGAAGCGCTGCCGCTGCTCCTGCATCACATCGGCCTTCTTCTTGCCCATGGCTCGGCGCAGCAGGTCCGCCTCTCCCAGGCTGTAGCCCGCCATGCGCTGGGCGATCTGCAGCACCTGGTCCTGGTAGACGATGACGCCGAGGGTCTCCCGGGTGAGATCCTCGATCGTGGGATGGAGGTACTTGATTTGGGTTGCGCCCGATTTGCGATCGACGTAGTCGTCGACCATGCCCGATTGCAGGGGACCCGGCCGATAGAGCGCAACGAGGGGGATCACCTCCTTGAACGTGCGCGGCTGAAGCTTCACGACCAGCTCGGTCATGCCCGAGGATTCCACCTGGAACACGCCTTCGGTATCGCCGTTGCAGAGCATGTCGTAGGTGACTGGATCCTCGAGAGAGACCTTGTTGATGTCGAAGTCCTCGAAGCCCGACTTGGTGCGAATCATCTTCTCGGCGTCGGACATCAGCGTGAGCGTCTTTAGGCCGAGGAAGTCGAACTTGATCAGGCCCACCTCTTCGACGCAGTTCATGTTGTACTGGGACATCACATCCCCGGACTTCGCGTCCTTGTACAGGGGCACCATCTCGATCAGGGGCTTGTTGCCGATCACGACGCCCGCCGCGTGCTTGGACGCGTGCCGCGTCAGCCCTTCGAGGGCGCGGGCCGTCTCGAGCAGCTTTGCAACCTGGGAGTCCGACTCCATGCGCGTCCGCAGCTCGGGGGATTGCTCGATCGCCCGGGTCAGGGAGATCCCGAGCACGTCGGGCACCAGCTTCGCGATCCGATCCACGTCGGCGAACGAGAGGCCCATGACGCGCCCCACGTCCCGTATCGCCGCCTTGGCCTGGAGCGTCCCGAAGGTCGCGATCTGGGCGACCTTCATCGTGTCGTAGCGCCCCTCGAGGTCTCCCTCCTCGGGCCGCACCCCGTCGTACTTCTCGGCGACGTATCGGATCACCTGCTCCCGGCCTCGCATGCAGAAGTCGACGTCGATGTCCGGCATCGAAATCCGTTCGGGATTGAGGAATCGCTCGAAGATGATGTCGTACTCGATCGGATCGACGTCGGTGATGTTCATCCCCCAGGCGACGACGCTGCCGGCGGAGCTGCCGCGGCCCGGGCCGACCGGAATCTGGTGATCCTTCGCGTAGTTGATGAAATCGGCCACGATCAGGAAGTAGCCGGGGAAACCCATCTGCTTGATGACGTTGAGCTCGTGGTTCATGCGCTCTTCGTACGTCTTGTGCAGCTCGCTCTCGAAGGGCGCGTCAGACTCCATGGCGAGGCGCTCGCGAAGCCCCCGCCAGGCCTGCTCCTCCATGACTTCGTCGAGGGTCCGGCCGGCGGGCACCTGGTACTCCGGCATGTGGTAGGTGCCCATCGGGATCTCGACGTCACAGCGCTCGGCGATCTCGAGGGTGTTCTCCACGGCCGAGGGATGATCGTGGAAGATCTCCCTCATCTCGTCTCCGTCCTTCACGTAGAAGCCGTGGCCGTCGAAACGAAATCGCTTCTCGTCGCTGAGGTTCGACGCGGTCCCGACACAGAGCAGCGCGTCGTGATGCTCGTGGTCGCACTCCTCGAGGTAGTGGGCGTCGTTGGTGGCGACGAGGGGGATTCGCAGATCCGAGGACATCTTGATCAGCTCGGCGTTCACGAGGTCCTGGTCCGCGATTCCGTGCCGCTGGATCTCGAGGTAGTAGCGATCTCCGAAGAGTCCCTTGAAATCTTCCGCGATACTCCAGGCCCGCTCGAGTTCTCCGTGCACGATGTGGCGGGGTACCGGGGAGGAGAGGCAGCCCGAAGTGGCGATCAAGCCGGCGCTGCGCTGGCGCAACAGATCCATGTCGATCCGGGGCTTGTAGTAGAAGCCCTCGAGATAGGCCTTCGAGACCAGGTACATCAGGTTCTGGTAGCCCTCGGCATTCATCGCGAGGAGCAGCAGGTGACTGATGGCGTCGAAGCCGTCCTCGGTGCGCTCACGCTTCTCGCGATCGAAGCGCGACTGCCCCGCGATGTAGACCTCGCAGCCGATGATCGGTTTGACGCCGCTCGCCCGGGCCTTGTTGTAGAACTCGATGGTCCCGAAGAGGTTGCCGTGATCCGTCTGGGCAACCGCCGGCATGTTCAGCGCCCTGGCGCGCTCGAAGAGCGGGTTGTGCTTGATGGCTCCATCGAGCAGCGAGTACTGGGTGTGGAGATGAAGGTGGACGAAGGGCCTGGGCACCCGCCTACTCCCACTCGATCGTGGAGGGGGGCTTGGAGGAGATGTCGTAGACCACGCGATTGATGCCGGGGACCTCGTTGATGATGCGGCTCGAGATGAGCGCCAGGACCTCGTGGGGAAGATGCGCGAAGTCCGCCGTCATGGCATCGACCGAGGTCACGCAGCGCACCGCTACGACGTTCTCGTAGGTCCGGGCGTCCCCCATCACGCCGACGCTCTGCACGGGAAGGAAGACCACGAGCGCCTGCCAGATGTCGTCGTAGAGCCCGGCCCTGCGGATCTCCTCGAGCATGATCGCATCCGCCCGGCGCAGGGGAGCGAGGCGCTCCCTCGTGACCTCACCCATGATGCGAATGCCGAGGCCGGGACCGGGGAAGGGATGGCGCGAAACCAGGGCATCGGGGAGCCCGAGCGCGCGGCCCAGGTCACGCACCTCGTCCTTGAATAGCTCACGCAGGGGCTCGACGAGCTGGAGGCGCATGTCCTCCGGCAATCCGCCGACATTGTGATGGGTCTTGATCGTGACCGAGGCGCCTTTCACCGAGACGCTCTCGATCACGTCCGGATACAGGGTTCCCTGCACGAGGTAGTCGACCTTCCCGAGCTTCTCCGCCTCTTCGTCGAATACCTCGATGAAGAGGCCGCCGATGATGCGCCGCTTCTGTTCGGGCTCGCTGACGCCCTCGAGGGCCGAGAGGAAGCGTTCCGAGGCGTCGACGCTGATGAGCTTGATCCCCATCGCGTCGGCGAAGAGCTTCTCGACCTCCTGCCGCTCATTCTCCCGCATCATTCCGTGATCGACGAAGATGCAGGTGAGCTGTTCCCCCACCGCGCGGTGTACGAGCGCGGCTGCAACCGAGGAGTCGACCCCGCCCGAAAGCCCACAGATGACCAGCCCTCCAGCGACCTGATCCTGGATCGCTCGAGTGCTCTCCTCGATGAAGGCGTCCATCGTCCAGCTCGGCTCGCAGCCGCAGATCTCCTGGACGAAGTTGCGAAGCAGGGTGCCCCCGCAATCGGTGTGGACGACCTCCGGGTGGAACTGGATGCCCCAGATCGGGTGCTCCTCATGGCGCACCGCGGCGTAGGGCGAGTTGGTACTGGTCGCAACGATCTCGAAGCCCGGGGGCAGCTGCAGCACCCGGTCCCCGTGGCTCATCCAGACCGTGTGCTGGTGATCCGTCGTGAGACCCGCGAAGAGGCGATCCTCTTCGAGCTTCAGGAACAGCTGGGCGCGACCGTATTCGTGCTCGTCCGCCCGCTCCACCCGGCCTCCGAGCCGCGCCACCATCAGCTGCAGCCCGTAGCAGATGCCGAGGATCGGGACCCCGAGCTCGAAGATCCTGGGGTCGGCATCGGGGGAGCCTTCGTCGAGCACGCTCGACGGCCCGCCGGAGAGCACGATGCCCGACGCGCCCCACGCCTCGATCTCGGCGAGGCCGATGTCCGAGGGATGGATCTCGCAATAGACGTGTTGCTCGCGGATTCGGCGAGCGATCAGCTGGGTGTACTGGGATCCGAAGTCGAGAATCAGGATCCGGTCGCTGGGGGGTTTGGATGAGAATGGATGATGCTGCGAGGGGTTCATGAGCCGCTTCAGTCGATTCGGTAGTTGGGGGCTTCCTTGGTGACGATGACGTCGTGGACGTGGCTCTCGCTCAGCCCCGCCGAGGAGATCTTGACGAAGCGCGCCCGGTTGCGCAGCTCGGAAAGATCCGCCGCGCCGCAGTAGCCCATTCCCGAGCGAAGCCCCCCGTAGAGCTGATGCAGGCTGGCGCTGAGGCCGCCGCGATAGGGAACCCGGCCTTCGATGCCCTCGGGCACGAGCTTGCCCTCCTGGATGTCGGTCTGGAAGTAACGGTCGCTGCTGCCGTCAGCCATCGCGCCGAGGGAACCCATACCGCGATAGACCTTGTACGAGCGCCCCTGGAAGAGCACCACCTCACCCGGCGCCTCATCGGTGCCCGCAAAGAGCGAACCGATCATCATCGTGCTCGCGCCGGCGGCCAGCCCCTTCACGACATCGCCCGAGAACTTGATCCCGCCGTCGCCGATCACGGGAACGCCCGCTCGGCTCGCCACATCGACGGCGTCGCAGATGGCGGTGAACTGAGGAACCCCGACGCCGGCGATGACCCGCGTCGTACAGATCGAGCCGGGCCCGACTCCAACCTTCACCGCAGACACCCCGGCCTTGATGAGCGCCTCGGCGCCTTCGGCGGTCGCGACGTTTCCGCCCACGAGCGAGAGATCCGGAAAGTGGCTCTTCAGCTCACGCACCGCCTCGATCACCATCGTCGAGTGTCCGTGCGCGGTATCGACGACGATCACGTCGACGCCCGAGTCCACCAGGGCCTGGGTCCGGGCGACGCGATCTTCACCGACGCCGATCGCCGCGCCGCAGCGCAGCCGGCCCATCCCGTCCTTGCAGGCGTCCGGGTGGCGCTCGGTCTTCTCGATGTCCTTGATCGTGATGAGGCCGCGCAAGGTGCCCTCGGCGTCGACTACCAGGAGCTTCTCGATGCGGTACTTGTGGAGCAGCTCCTTCGCCTTCTCCATGCCGGTGCCGGGAGGCACCGTCACGAGCCCGTCGCGGGTCATGACCGACGAGATGGCGGCGCTCGTATCGCGAACGAAGCGAAGATCGCGGTTCGTCAGGATGCCGACGGCCTTCCCGTCGCGCGTCACCGGCACTCCCGAGATGTGATAGCGGGCCATCACCTCGAGGGCCTCGTAGATGCGCTGCTCGGGGCGCATCGTGATCGGATCGACGATCATGCCCGACTCGCTGCGCTTGACCTTGTCGACCTCGCCCGCCTGGGCGGCGGCGGTCATGTTCTTGTGAATCATCCCGATGCCGCCGTTCTGGGCCATCGCGATCGCCGTCTCGTGCTCGGTGACGGTGTCCATCGCGGCCGAGACGAGGGGAGTGTTGAGGGCGATCTCGCGCGTGAGCTGAGTGCGCAGGTCGACATCGGAGGGTAGAACTCGAGACTCACCGGGCACGAGGAGGACGTCGTCGAACGTCAACCCCTCGCGAATTCGGCTCTCATCCATTCAGAGCTTCTCGCTTGATCGGTAAAGATTATCGGCGGGAGCGAGGGGACTGCCGGCTCCCCGTCTCGCGTTCAGCGGATAGTACGGGGCGGCGTCGAGTGGGTCAACCGGTCCAGCAGTCCGCGGAGAAACCCACTCCCGTCACCATGCACGCGTCTTTCCGACCCACTCTTCGTTGTGAATGCTTACTGGGGCTCGCCCCGGCGGCGCTTCCACGCCTCGATCGGGCCGAGAATCCACGCACCTGGCTCGGTCCGGAGTTCTTCCGCAACCCGCTATTCGCCGATCGCGGGATCGGGTGAATTGCCTGCGCGAACGTAATCCAGATTGGCGCGCAGACTCGTTGCGAGTTCGCTCAGGATCGCCTCGACGAGCCGGCACGCGGCACGGGGCGCATCCTCGGCGAGGCGTAGAAACGAGCCGCGTGAGAGCATGAGAAGCTTGCAGTCGCTCTCGGCGGTCGCGGTCGCCTGCCTCTTCCCGACGATCACGACGGAAACGACGCCGAGGGCCGAGCCGTTGCAGAGCAGGCCGAGGGACCCGTCGGCCTGACTCGAAATGCGCAACGATCCCGACTCGACAAAACAGAGCGAGTCCGCCTCATCCCCTTCGCAGAACACGGTTTCGCCCTCTGAAAAACACTCCTCGTCGAGGAACTCCACGAGCCAGCCGCGATCTTCCTCCGTGAACTCGACGAGGAGCCCGTAGCGTTTCAAGTCGGCCGGCGTCAAGGCACCACCCGCGAGAAAAGGCTGCGAAGCAGCGCGATGGGTTCCTTGTCGCTCTCGAGGGGAAGCAGGAAGAGCGAGGATTCGTCG
>CBDUYG010000075.1:0-10559 GCA_965371385.1 uncultured Myxococcales bacterium
GGCGATTCGCAGTCCGGGCACGGCGAGGGTCACGATCGCGAAGTAGATGTACGTGCGGTCGTCGAGGATCGCGCGCGGAAGGTAGCTTTGGGCGAAGATGATCCAGATGTACCAGCCTCCGATGAGGTGCAGGCGGTTCCATCGCCGGGGTCCGAGCCTTGCGACGGCCGCGTCGTTGGAGGTCGCCGCCATCGCGAACATGAAGATGTAGGCGAGTGCACCGCCGGCCAGCGCAAAGGCGTCGAGATCGTCCACAAAGGGGTTCGGAAACTCGAGGCCGAGCACGATCAGTGCCGCGAGGTGAACGCTGAGGGTGAGGGAGAACGAAAGCCCGATGTAGCGCCGATTTCGCCTCAGACTGGTGAAGGCCGGGGATGGGAAGAGAGCCCGCAGTGCCGAGGCCGAGAAGGCAGTGCAGAAGAGCAGAAGGGCCGTCCTGGCGGTCAGCCGGACGACCACGCGAACGCCTTCCTCACTCCAGCCAAAGATCGTGAGCGCGGCCAGCACGAAGACCGCGAGCAGGGCCGCGGTGTAGAAGATCAGGGACTGTCGTTGGGGGAGGGGCAAGCGAAACCAGCTCCTACGTCTCGAGTTCGAATGCGGGCAGGCCGTCGATGCTCTCGTGATTCGTCTCGAGACGCCTGGCGGTGAACTCCTCCTGGGTGCGGCTCGAGTTGTGCTCGAGCAGGCGAGATCGATCCCCACGATAGTCGTAGAGCGGAACGGCCCAGCCGCAAGAATCCTGGACCCGGCTGACCTCGATTTCCATGATGCCTCTCACCGGTACGTCGATGGCGGGAAAGTGACGCCGAAGTGCCTCGAATCCCTCGCTGCCATGGGGATGGGCCCTGCCGCTTCCGTAGAGTCGCAGGATGAGAGGCTTGTCGTCGAAGGCGCAGAACATCATGCAGATCCGTCCGTTCTCGCGCAGATGTGCGTGGGTCTCGGCCCCGCTGCCGCCGAGGTCGATATAGGCGACTCGATTCGGGTCGAGTATCGCGAAACTGTCGAGGCCCTTGGGCGAGAGGTTGACGTGACCTTCGGGTGAGAGAGGCGCGGTTGCGACGAAGAAAACGTGCTGTTCCTCGATGAACTCACGGTGGCGGTCTCGGATCTCTTCATGGAATTTCATGGCAAGGCTCCCGTTGGATGGCAGGTCGAGGAGCCCCCGGTGACCCCGTCTCCTCGATCGGCATGATCTGTCCCTGCCTCATCTTGCTGGATCCCGGCGCATTGTAAAAGGGTGCCTGTTCCCGGCTCCCGAAGGGCTATCGTGCCGGCTCCTTCGGAGGGTTCCCATGAACATCGAGCTGATTCACATCGGCCTCGTCTGCCGATCGAGAGCGAACGCCGAGCGTTTCTTCGGAGAGCTGCTCGGTCTGCCCCTCACCCGCACGAGCGACCTTCCTCGAGAGCTCGCGCCTCGACTCTTCGGGGTCGAGGAGGGCTGCGAGATCCTCTTCTACGAGACGGAGCGGCTCGCCTTCGAGATCTTCGTCACCGGCTGGAGCGAGCCGAGCGAGCGCAGGATCAGCCACTGCTGCATCGAGGTCGGTGATCGTCCCGGGCTTCTGGAGCGGGCGAGGGCCATGGGATACGGGGTTCGGGACGGGCCGCGGCGGGACTATCGGGTCTATTTCATCGAGGATGGGGATGGAAATCTCTTCGAGATCCGGCAGCGCAGAGAAGCCGAGGGAGCTGCTCCGGGAGTCCAGGTGGTCTGAGTGCCGAAGCATCTCGCTCTGTTCCGAGGGCGTCGTGATCCATACACGGAGTCAGTAGGGACGCAGAAGCCGAGCCAGACCAGGCGACCCGATCGCCTCTTCGAATTCGTCCGAGGTCTTCTCGAATTCGAGTGCGAAGCCGACAGATTCGTAGGCACTCTGGGCCGAAGTGTTGCCGATGAGGATGCCGATCTGGGCCAGGGGGTGCTCTCGTTCGCCGCCGCGCGCGAGCACGAACTCGAGCAGCTCCCTCACGAGTCCCCGGCGCCGGAATGAATCCAGGGTCGCGACCCACTCGACGACCCACGCTTTGGGCTCGTCATCGACGTGACAGCTCATGAAGACCATCATGCGCCCAAGCGCTTCGCCGACCTGAGCTTCGTCGAGACCCGCAGCTTCGAATCCCGCAATCAGGGCGAGGTGCATGGGGAGAAAGCTGGGATCGTCGGTCGCGAAGGCCGAGAGCGCCGCGGCCGGCTGCTCCTCGACTTCGGCCACCACGAAGTTCGAGTAATGACACCACGAAGGCTCGTCGGTCGTCAGCGTCGCCTCGATGGCATGGAGTTTCGCAGAAGGCTCGGAGTCTGGCAGAGCGATATCCCAGAGTCCCTTCGCGACGTGGGAGCGCGCGGCGAGTTGGACGATCTCGGCGAGGAAGGGGGCGTCTTCGCGGGTTGCATTGCGGATCGGGGTCGTCATCGGAGCTCCGGGGGGCGTCGCCTCTCGACACGCCGCCGCGTCCCTTGGGCCACGGGTTGGGGTTCAGGGGATTCGGGCGATCTGCTCCGCCAGCACGCTGGGCTCGATCCAGATATGGAAATCCGTCCGGATGTCCACGAAGCGGATCACCCCTTCGCGGTCGAGGATGTAGGTCGCTGGATAGGGCACGCCTCGTTCGATCGGCTCGGGATCCTTCTTCAGGATACCGAGCTTCTTGATCAGACGGCTCTCGGGGTCCGAGGCGAAGATGATCCGCTCGTGCAGGCCGGCTTCGTCGATCAGGCAGCGACTGCGTTCATTGATCTGATTGGCCGCCATCACCCACACAATACGCAGATCCGGCACCGCATCGAGAACGTTACGCAGCTGCACGAGCCGCGCCTTGGTAAAAGGTCACCAGTCGACGCTGCGCTCGAAGGTGAGGAGCACGCGGTGTCCCAGCAGATCGGACGAATCGAGATAGTCGCCGTCGAGCTTCGGCAGGGAGAACGCGGGCAGACTCTCGCCCACCGAGGCCATTGCCTCCTCGACCTCCAGGCGAACCCTCGTCTCGGTTCCGCGTCGGCCGATCGCGGTGTAGGGGAGCATGAGATTCAGTCCGAAGAGTGCGAGCACTACGCTCGTAGCAGCCCATCGCAAGATCACGGAGTCTCCCTCATGCCGGCACCCGGGTCGGCGGCAAGGTGGGGCGGCCGCAGCCAGATGAAGGCCAGGGCGAGGAGCAGCAAGCAGGCTGCCTCCGCTCGGGGTAGATCTCCGAGCCACTCGGAGTAGTCGCCCACCACCCAGGCTGTGATTCGTACAGCGGCCATCAGGACGAGGACGAGAGCCGTCGTGGTCCCCACGGTGCGTCCCGCTGCCGGTTGGCGCACCACTCCGAGAAGACCGCCCCCCCAGCCGATCAGGGCGCAGCCGGTAAAGGCAACGAAGTAGTACCCGACCGGCCCGGTCGGAATCGCGGGAGTGCTGCCCGGCCTCTGGAAGCCGAAAAAGCTCGCGGTCAGCACGGCCCCGAAGAGGAGCAGAGCGATCCCGAGACCACCCGAGAGGACGCGATAGGCGCGCAGCCGCTTCATGGCCAGAGACGATGCATCAGATCTGCGTGTCTCGCACGGGTCACTCGCATCACGGTTTGTCGGAGGCTGGCCAATTGCATGGAGTAAGATGACCTGGGTTGCAAGCTTCTCGGGACGGAGCTGCGATCGACGAGAGGACGAGCATGGACCTTTGGGAGCTGATGGCTCGCGAGAGCATTCGCGATCTCGTCGCTCGTTACAACGCGAATGGGGACGCGGGGCGAATTGATGCTCTCCTCGAACTCTTCACCGACGATGCGTCCGTCGAGGTCTCGCCCGATGATCTTTATCGCGGCAAGCAGGAGATCCGCAGTCTCTTCGACGGTGCCGCCGATAGCTCCCGCGAATTCGAGAGTATCGGCTTCATCCGACACTTCACCGCTACCCACCAGATCGATCTGGTAGACGAGAGCTTGGCCCGAGGCCGAGCCTATTTCGTCGTGTTCACCGCCCAGGGCGCCGACCACTGGGGGCGCTATCTCGACTCGTATCGCCGGGTGGGTGATTGCTGGCTCTTCGAGCACCGCAGGGTCGTCGTCGACGCGCGGGTTCCAGGGGGCTGGGCGGAGCGAGCGCAGAGCCGTCGCCACGATCCGATGGGGGAGGGCTAGAGGAGGTCTAGAGGGCGCTCCATGCGGCACTGCTCGGCGACTCCCTACTCGACGTCGTGCTCGGCTCCGGACTCGTAGATTTACTCGAGCATGGCATCACTCTCGGGCTCCACCTCGACGACGACTCCTTCGCGAAGACTCCTCACGGTTTCGCGCATGAGGCGAACCTCCCGCTCGCGCAATATGGCCGACCTGACTCGGGCTTCTACCTCGTCCAGGGGTGCGATCTTCATCGCAGCCCGCTCGTGAATCCACACCAGGTGGGTCCCGTAGCTCGAATCGATCGGAGCGCTCCAGCGCTCGCTCGCAGGCTCCTCGAAGCTGGAACGGGCGAAGGCCGCTCCCAGTCGCTCGGCCAGCCTGCGCTCACTGAGGAGGGGGAGGTGCGCGGGGACGAGGAGGGGGTCGGCCCGCTGCACCGCCCGATCGGGCGGCACGGGGCCGACCTTCAGCTCCTCGAGTAGTCGTCGGGCGTCGTCTCGAACCGCGTCCCCACGTCGATCCCGGCTGAGGAAGACGTGGCTGATACGAATACGGGCCGGGCGCTCGAACTCCTGCTGATTCTGCGCCCAGTAGACCTCGAGATCGGACTTCGGCAGATCATTCCGGCGAGCGCTCGTCGCAATCGCCAGCCTCATGCGTTCGAGCAGGCGACGCCGAACCACGATGTCGCTGCGCTCCATCCCCATCGCGTACGCCTCGTCGAGTAGCTCGGCGTCGCTGCGCTCCGACTTCGGATCGAGGAAACGCAGATTGCGAATCAGGCGAAACTGGATCACCGAGTCGTTGTGATCCCAGCCCAGAGCGCGAGCCTCCCGAACCAGGATTTCCTCATCGACGAATCGATCGATGAGACGCAAGAGTTCGTCGGGATTTGGAGACCTTCCGGTTGCACGGTGCCACTCATCCGACATGGTCGCGATGTCGCCGCGTGAGACCAGGATCTTCGTCGCGGCGGGCGACCTCAGGGCATCGGCGACCCCGTAGAGGATGGCTCCAATCAGGAAGAAGTGGAGCAGCGGGGCACGCAGCCAGCGCCGCGCCGATCCGGGCTGGCGCAAACCGTCATTCACCGGGAAGCGGGGAGAACCAGATCGGCGACGACCACGCGCGCTCTTGAATCGTGCGATGGTGCGCCGGTGAGCAGCAGCCCTCGAATCCCTCCGGAACCGGTGCCGACCCGTCGCATTGGATGTCGTTTGCGTTGCACAGTCGCTGGCTCCAGCGGCAGACGGGATTCTCGATCACTCGCGCGTAGTAGAAGGCCCGTTGGGCCGAATCGAAGTCCGGATCCCTCCAGACCGTGCAGAGCAACCCGAAGCCCTCGCCACTGGTTTCGCAGCTATCGAGATCGACGCCGGCGCCGTTGTCCGGATCACCCGCCACGTTGTAGACGCGCTCGTGCAGCGCGCCTCCGTCGAGCCAGCCCTTGATGATCTGGATCCGCTGCAGCGGTGTGCCGGGTCGGCTCGAGGAACCCGGGTCGGACGCCGCCGAGACGAGGAAGCTCGGCGTTGCGCTCGCGCCGCCGGGGGAAGGCGGTAGATCTCCCCCCATCGCGACACCGCGTGCATATCCTTCGCTGGCGCGTGCCGGATCTCGACAGAGGTCGGGTTCATAATCCCAGCCTCCGAAGAAGCGCACGCGAATCCGGGGACCGCTGGTCCCGAAGGTCTCGCGACGCATCATCCCGGCGAAGAGGGAGCCGCGCGAGTTTTCTTCGGCCCACACGCCGACCAGGCCTCCGGGGTTGAAATCCAGGTCGTCCGGCAGGCCGACCGGAAGATCATCGCCGGGTGGCTTGCCGGCGCCGCCATGTCCCGGGTAGTCTGCGCTCTCGTCCACCGATCCGGGGATGCCGAGGTGAGTGTCGGTGCTGGCGATCATTCCGAATCGGAAGGGGTTCACCCCCAGGCGTTCTTCCTGGGCCAGACCCTCCATCAGGATGTTCCGCACGAACTGACGCGGTACGGGAGGCTCCGCGAGGAAGGGCATGAAGCGTCCAGCGAAGGAGTTCATCTCGAGGTTCTCGAAGCTGCAGAGCTCGTCCTCGGTTCCGACCCCCAACATGCACTCGGATTCGCCCTTGTGCTGCATGACCTCGACGAGCCTCTCATAGCTTGCTCGGGTGGCGGCTTCCTCGGCACCGATCGGGGTTCCATCCGGTAGCTCGGTGCGGAACATCCGGCCGGCCGAGAGGTTCGAGTTGTGCGGAATGACGAGCACGTCGCAGCCGGTGCCGGCGTCGCGGCACTCCGAGCCGAGGCGCGACCAGAGGTCCATCAGCACCGGCGTATCGATGAAGCTGATGGGTAGCTCAGGAACGACGTCGGTTGCGAAGATGACGTTGCGGTGGAAGTTGTTGCCCATGCCCGCTGCGCCCGTCCATTCGTAGGCGTTGAAGCTGGTGAAACGGCAGGCCGAGCTGCGGTCGTATGCCGACTCGGCGGCCTCCAGCGTTTCCTGCCACGGTATGCGAGCGGCGGTCAAACAGTGAATGGCGCCCTCGCCGCAGAAGTCGTGGCGAACGGCACGGCTCGCCTGGGAGTTCATCCAGAAGAAGGCGAGTCGAGGAAAGGAGCGATAGATCCGGCAGACGATGGAGGAGTGCCCCGGTGCGCCGGGTGTGGTGCAGATGTGCGTCTCTCCCAGCAGCTCGGCGTGATCCGTGACCGCCGCGAAGTCAAGCGGGCGCCCGAGCCGGATGCGGCGCATCGGCCGGCCCTGGGAGTCGAAGGGCTGGATTCCGATTTCTGCGCCCTGGGCGAAGCGATAGGCGTCGCGCGGGCGGGTGCGGGTTCCCATCGTGCTGGCGTCGAGGGAGAAACCGGTATGGACGTGGAGGTCGCCGAAGAAGGCCCGGCGCAGGGGGTCGTTGTCTTCGCACGGCTCACGGTTGGGCTCGACCCCGGTCACGGGATGCGCCGAAGCCGGGGGCGAAGCGCCGGAGGAGACTCCTGGGATGAGCAGCAAGCCGGCGACCAGTACGAGGTGAAGAAGCCAGGTCCGTGAGGCGGAGGGTGGCCCCTGGGCTCCTCCCTTCCGCTCCCAACCAGACTCGAGGCCTCGCCTCCCACCAACCGCGAATGATGTCGTCAATCGATTCACTCCGAGTGCGGGCGCGTCGCTGCGGCCTGGGAAGCCATGGCGACTTCAGCGCTCGAGGTCGTCCGGCTGCAGGGGGAGGCGCGTCGGGTCGGCGGGGCTCTGGACGAGCTCGATGAGCGTTCCATCGGGATCCGTCACGAAGAGACAGACGATCGGGTCATCGAGTTCTCCGCCAATCCGGGTCTCATGCAGGATACTTCCTCCGGCGGCCTCGATCGAATCGACCAGCCCGCGCATGTCGTCGACGTTGAAGGAGATGTGCGTGAGGCCCAGCTTGTTCACTTCTCGAGGCATCGCATCTCGTGTCTCGACGCAGTCACCGAAGTGGAGGAGCTCGATCACCGTGCCGTCACGCTCGAGATAGACCGCATCGAAGACCACGTTCTCGATTCGCAGCAGGGTCGACGTGCCCCCCCCCTCGAAGTGCAGGGTGTGGTGCTGCTTGAATCCGAGGATGTCTCGATAGAAGGCCGTGGAGCGCTCGAGGTTCGAAACGCAGATCCCTGAATGCGAAAAGTGCAGTACCGCCATCCCATCTCCTCCCGGCCGATGAGCGTAGCAAGTTGCAGCAGGGAAGGAGGTCGAATCAACGAGGGTGGAGCGACCTGCAAGTGCCTCCACCGATGGGGGATGGCGGGTCGTCCGGGAGCGCTCGGGATTCCCGGCCGGGGCTGGCCGCTACATCAGCTGATGGATCGCCGCCGCGTACGCGAGCACCGTGGTCAGGGGCAGGGTGTAGGGGTTGCTCGCCTGGAGCACTCGGCTGATGAGGAAGGGTGTCCCGAGTACGAAGAACCAGGCGCAGACCGCGGGTACGGGATGAGGTCCCCAGAGCGCTCCAAGCACCGCCGCAGACAAGAGGGTGCCGGCGCCGAGCAACCCCGTGGCCAGGAGCGGGAGGAGGAGCAGGGGGAAGAGTATCGATCCCGTGAGCGCGAGGGCGAGAGAGTGGGCGCCCTCGCCGGCGGCGATGCCGATCGAGCCGGCGAGCAAGGCTACGACACCGAGTGACAGAGGCGTCCGCAGCGTTCGGACCTCCGACTCGACGGCCAGAACCAGGAAGAGCGTCGTCCAGCCGAGCCGTGGAAGCGACGCCTCATCGGCGCTCGCGAGCAGGCAGCCGGCAGCACCGAGTGCCAATGCGAGGGAAACCGCGGGGCTCCTCTGCGTTTCGTTGTCAGCCCGGGAGTCCGAGGGTGTGACCCGGTCCATGATCCGGGAATCTGCATGATAGAGGGGACTGGACATCGTCATCATCTCGAGGGCGCTCCGGGTGTTGCAAGCCGGACGGGCTTGCCTTCACGCCGCCACGGCGGGCTACGTGGCTTTCTCGCCCACCCATGTGAGTGCCATCCCGATGACGCAGGTGACGCAATGATCCGGCAGTTTTAGCCGAAATCGGCAGCCGTGATGCAGCGGTGCCGCAATTCAAGACGCTCGGGGAGCCGATACTTCGAGTGCAGCCCGCACGAAGCTTCCGGGCCACAGCCATGGTCGGGGTGCGAAGACGGCGGCGCCCCCATCCTGCATGCCGCTCTTGATTCGCTATTCGCCGGTAAAGACGGGCTTGCGTTTCTCGAGGAAGGCCCTCGGCCCCTCCCTCGCATCTTCGGTGCTGAATACCGGTAGGCCGATCGGCATCTCCTTGGTGTCGAAGGCCTCCTTCTCGGGAAGCCCGAAGCTCTCACGGACGGACTGCAGGATGGCGCGGACGGCGATCGGGCCGTTGGCGGCGATCGTGCCGGCGATCTCCCGTGCCTTGCCCAGGGCTTCGCCGTCCGGGACGACGTGGCCGATCAGCCCGAAGTCGCGGCACTGCTCGGCACTGTAGTCCGCGCCCGTCAGCAGCATCTCGAGGGCGATCGTGTAGGGGATCTGTCGCGGCAAGCGGACGGTGGAGCCGGCCATCGGGAAGAGAGCGCGGCGGGCCTCGGTGACGCCGAAAACGGCGCTCTGCGCAGCGACCCGTATGTCCGTCCCCTGCAGGATCTCCGTTCCCCCGGCCAGGGCGAAGCCCTCCACCGCGGCGATTACCGGCTTCGAGGGACGGTAGGTCTTGAGCCAACCGTCAAAGATGATGTTGGGCTCCTTCTTCAGTCGCTCCTCGAATTCGTCTTCCGGCGGCTTCCCCGAGCTGAGCTTGTCGATTACGCTGAGGTCCATACCCGCGCAGAAGCTTCCTCCAGCGCCCGTGAGTATGCAGGCGCGCAGAGAGGACTCCCGATCGAGCCGCCGCCACGCGTCACTCAGACCGCAGAGCACCTCTGCGTTGACGGCGTTCTTCTTTTCGGGTCGATTGATCGTGACGGTCAGGACATGGCCGTCTTGTTCGGCGAGCAGGGCCGGTTCGGACATCTCTTCTCTTCCTCTCTCTTCGGGACGGTTCTCGGCTGACGGGTCTGCCTGTTGGACCTGGCTTTACGAATGGACTTCCGTGATTCGACTTCATCGGTTCGGCTGATACACCGTGCCCGGGAGGATAACGTCGATCGATAGCAATGGGGTTGGGGGATAAGGGTTCCCTCGCCCTTCGATCCACCGATAGACGCTTCCCGCCGATAGACGCTTCCCGTAGCTCTGCAGCATTGTGGCGCGATGGAAAGGCTCGGCATCTCGGATCGCGGCGGCGCAACTCGGATCGGAGAAGCACGGCTTTTCCTCAAGAACTCCGGTGCATTGCCCGACATACAATCGACGGCCTCTGTTGCTCGAGTCGCCGGTACCCGGGTCGTATCGATGAAGGGGGAGGGGGGATGGCGGACTCTGAGGTCTTCGACTTCGTGTGCGACACGCTCGAGAAACGAACCAGCCTGGACCGCCTGGAGGCGCGGGGTACGGTGCGAATCATGCTCAAGCAAGCGGGATTGGATGCGCGCTCGGTGGATGTCGAGCAGATGTGCGTCGTCGTCGACAGGCTTCTTCCCCGCGAGCTCGAGAGTCGCGGCATCGAGGACTCCGCCCAGCACTGCTCGGCGATCGGATCTCGGCTGGGCACGCTCGAGGTTTCCTCCCGGAGCGACACGCCCGAGGCCGTCTTCGAGCGACTCGGAGGCTGAGGCTCTCGGACGCGGCCTCCATGTCTGCCTGGACTTCTACTCCTGGCTCTACCTCTACCTCTACCTCTCCTCTAACCCGACCTCTACCTCTACTACCCCGACCCGGGCATCGACCGGGACTCCCGCTCGAGCGTGCTCTCGGTCTGGCTCAGAACGTGTATCGCAGCCGTATGAAGAGCTCATCACGATTCCGGATGTTCGAGATCAGTTGGTTCGTGGACTGCTTGTAGGAGGAGTTCACGAAGGGGGCAATCGGGTTGATGT
>CBDUYG010000076.1:0-10541 GCA_965371385.1 uncultured Myxococcales bacterium
TGCTGGTCAAGACGGCGATCTTCGGCCGGGACCCGAACTGGGGCCGAATCGTGCAGACGATCGGAGCCGGCCGCGTCCACCTCGAGCTCGATCGCATGCAGGTGAAGCTCTGCGGTGTGGCGGTGTTCCGGCGCGGGACATCGACCGGGCCCGCGGCCCGTCGCAAGGCCGAGGCACGGCTCACGGCCGATGAGGTCCTGATCGAGGTCGATCTCGGGGTGGGCTCCGCCCGGGCGCGAGTCTGGACCTGTGATCTCAGCTACGACTACGTCCGGATCAACGCCGAGTACACGACTTAGAACGGATTTTTCAGGCGCCGACGAGCCGGCCGGCCGGGTCGAGCCTTGCGGACCGGAGTGGGCGGGGTAACGTACCGGCCCCGGGCTCCGGCCCGGCGATCTCTAGCACAGCATTTGCAGGAAACTCAGGTCCACTGGACCGGCCGAAAGACCGGCCGAGAAACGGGCCGAAACAACGCACGTTCCGCGCCGCCCCTGCGGTGCCCGGATCTCCCGAAAGGGAAGATCGAGGCAGCCCGGCAGCTCCTGGAGAATGGAGCACGGGCCCTCGTCGAAAGACCGGGTTGGGGATGCAACGGCAGAGGAACGGAGGCAAACCGCAAAGGAGAGCATGATGAGTGAGACGACGGAAGAGCCGTCGTTGGTCGCTGCTGCGACCGACCCGGTGGCCACCCCCATCCCCAGCCCGACCCCTGATCCCGCCGCCCCGGCCTCCGAAATCGCCGAGGCCCTCGAGGCGACCGAGATCAGCATCAAATCCCTGCTCGAGGCGGGTGTCCACTTCGGGCACCAGACCCACCGCTGGAACCCGCGGATGCGCGGCTACATCTTCGGCGAGCGCAACGGGACCCATATCATCGACCTCGATCAGACCCTGCCCATGTTCCGCGAAGCCCTCGATCTGATCCGTGAGATCGTGAGCGATGGCGGCGAGATCCTGCTCGTCGGGACCAAGCGCCAGGCGGCGCCGTGCATCATGGCGGCCGCCACGAGATCCCGGCAGAGCTACGTGAACAACCGCTGGCTCGGCGGCATGCTGACCAATTGGAAGACGGTCAAGAAGTCGATCGATCGCTTCAAGAGCCTGCTCGAGCTCCAGGACGATGAAGAGAAGCAGGCGGCGCTCTCCAAGAAGGAGCTCGCTCGAGCCAATCGAGCTTGTGAGAAATACGCCAAGTCCCTCGACGGCATGCGGAACATGTCTCGTCTGCCCCAGGCCGTCTTCATCATCGACGTCGGCAAGGAGTCGATCGCGGTCAGCGAGGCCAAGCGGCTCGGCATCCCGGTGATTGCCGTCGTGGACTCGAACTGCAACCCCGAGGGCATCGACTATCTGATTCCCGGAAACGATGACGCGATTCGTTCGGTCGAGCTCTACTGCAACGCCGTCGCCGACGCAATTTGTGAGGGCGCCGCAGCCCACCAGGAGAAGCTGCGGTCCCAGCCCAAGCCCGCCGAGGAGTCCCGTCCCGCTGGGCCGTCCACTGGACGACGCGTGGTCGAAATCAAGCAGCCGCCGCGACGGGGCCGCGGTGGAGCCGGCGGTGAGGGGGGCGGCAGCGGCCGTACTCGCAGCTCCGGCGGCTGGGCCGAGCGTGACGGCAAGAAGCCGGAGAGCACGGAGTCGGCCAAGACCCAGGCAAAGGTGGATGCCAAGCCCGAGGCAAAGGCGGAGTCCAAGCCTGAGTCCAAGCCCGACGCGAAGCCTGAGGCCAAGGCCAAGCCCGAGGCAAAGGCGGAGGCCAAGACGAAGCCCGAGGAGAAAGCTGAGGCCAAGTCAGAGGCGAAGGCCGAGACCAAGCCTGAGACCAAGCCCGACGCAAAGGCGGAGGCCAAGCCGGCCGCAGCACCCGAGCCCGCAGCAGCCCCCGCAGCTCCGGAGCCCAAGGCTCCCGTGGCGGAGGCGGCATCGAAGGCAGACGAGACTCCCGAGAGCTGAGCCGGTCAACCGGGTGGCGCACGCGCGTCCCCGGGATCGGCGCAGGGCGAACCCCTCCGCGGCCCGGTGTGCTTGCCCGATGCAACCGCCGTTGGAGCCGCGGGGTCAAGAGTCCCGAAGAATGAATGGGACGCAGAATCGAGACGAATCAGAGCGGGACGAATCATGGCTGGACCCGCCGCGATATCGAGATGATGTCAAAATGAAAATGGAGAGCTGAGAGAATGGCCAACATCTCTGCGAAGGATGTAAAGGCCCTGCGCGAATCAACGGGCGCGGGCATGATGGACTGCAAGAACGCACTGACCGAAGCCGAGGGCGATGCAGCGCGCGCCGTCGAGATCCTGCGCGAGCGTGGACTCTCGAAGGCGGGCAAGCGATCCGGTCGCGAGACGGCGGAAGGCGCCGTGAGTGTTGCGGTTGCCGGCCCCCTGGGCGCCCTCATCGAGCTCGGGTGCGAGACCGACTTCGTTGCCAAGACCGACAACTTCCAGGCTCTGGCCCAGCAGGTCGCCGATATCGTCGTGGGTGACGCAGACCTGCTGGACGTCGAGAAGGCCCTGGCCGCCAAGCACGGTGAGGGAAGCGTAGACGACGCCATCAAGGCGGCATCCGCCACGCTGGGAGAGCACATCGAGCTGAAGCGCCTGGCCCGGGTAGACGCAGGCAGCGGCCTCGCGAGCGGCTACATCCACGCGGGTGGCAAGCTGGGAGTCGTGGTGGCCCTCGTGGCCAGCAAGGACGAGGCGACCCTCGCGCCTGCTGCCAAGGATCTTGCGATGCACGTCGCAGCGGTCGATCCGACGCCCGTGGCGATCGATCGTGCCGGAGTTCCGGCAGAGCTCGTCGAGAGCGAGAAGGCAATCCTGCGCACCCAGGCCCTCGAGAGCGGCAAGCCCGAGAACATCGTCGAGAAAATCGTCGAGGGTCGCATCAACAAGTTCTACGCGGAGAACTGCCTGCTCGAGCAGGCGTTCGTGAAGGATCCCGATACCACGGTGGGCAAGATGCTGAAGGCCGTCGATCCCGAGGTCTCGGTCTCGGCGTTCGTCCGCTTCAAGCTGGGGGAGGCGAGCTGACGGTGGCGCCCGCGTACAAACGCGTCCTCATCAAGCTGTCCGGCGAGGGTCTCGCCGGCGAGGACGGCTTTGGTATCAATCCGGGCGTGATCGGCGGGATCGCGGAGCAGATTCGCGACGTCCATAATCTCGGTGTCGAGCTGGGGATCGTGATCGGCGGCGGGAACATCATCCGCGGCATGCAGGCGGCTTCCCAGGGAATGGATCGCGCCAACGCCGATTACATGGGCATGCTGGCGAGCGTGATCAACGCGATGGCGCTGCAGGACGCGCTCGAGAAGCTCGATCTTCCGACCCGGGTGTTGACCGCGATGGAGGTCTCCCAGGTGGCGGAGCCCTACATTCGCCGGCGCGCCATGCGCCATCTCGAGAAGGGCCGCATCGTGATCTTCGGGGGTGGCACGGGCAACCCCTACTTCAGCACCGATACCGCCGCGGCCCTGCGTGCCGCCGAGATTCACGCCGAAATCGTCCTCAAGGCGACCCAGGTCGATGGAGTCTACGACGCTGATCCCCACAAGGTCTCCGGTGCCCGGCGCTACGATCGTCTGACCTTCGGCCAGGTGATTCGCGATGGATTGCTCTTCATGGACCAGGCCGCGATCGCGGTCTGCAGCGAGAACGATCTGCCGATCATCGTCTTCGATATGGGCGTGACGGGGAACCTGGAGAAGGTCGTACGAGGTGAAGTCGTCGGAACGACGGTCAGCGGTGATTGAGCGCCTGCGGCGTCGGCGAAGCGCCTGCGGCGTTGGAAGCGCCTGCGGCGTTGGGAGCGCCTGCGGCGCTTGTGGAGCACCGAGCCGGCGAAGCGACGCACAGCGGAGGAATTCATGGCCGACGAAGATCTGGAACTGATTCTCGACGATGCGCGAGAGGGAATGGAAAAGTCGCTGCAGAGCTACCGCAAGGATCTCCTCCGGATTCGCACCGGCCGCGCCAGCACCGCGATCCTCGACGGCATCATGGTCGATTACTACGGATCCGCGACCCCCCTCAATCAGCTCGCGAACATGAGCGCCCCCGACCCGCGCCTGCTCGTCATCTCGCCCTTCGACAAGGGGGCGCTGAACGACATCGAGAAGGCCGTGCAGGCCAGCGACATCGGACTCACCCCCGCCAACGACGGCAAGGTGATTCGCATCAGCGTGCCGGCCCTGACCGAAGAGCGCCGCAAGGATCTCGTGAAGCAGGTGAAGAAGATGGCCGAGGATCACAAGGTGGGCGTTCGCGAGGCCCGCCGCGAGGCCATGGCGATGACGAAGGAGATGGAGTCGGACGGCTCCCTACCCAAGGACGACCGACGCCGCGCCGACAAGAAGATCCAGGACCTGACCGATGAGTTCACGGGCAAGGTCGATGATCTGATGTCGCACAAGGAGACGGAGGTCCTGGAGGTCTGAGCCATGCGGGATCCCCAGATCTGCACTGAGCGGCTACCGCGCCACGTCGCCATCATCATGGACGGAAACGGGCGTTGGGCCGAATCGAGAGGCCTTCGTCGCGAAGCCGGTCATCGCGAAGGAATCGAGTCGGTTCGCGCCTGCGTGCGTCAGGCCAACGACCTCGGCGTCGAGATCCTCACCCTCTACGCCTTCTCCCTCGAGAACTGGAATCGACCCAAAGGTGAGGTCAGCGAGCTGATGCGCCTGCTCGAGGAATATCTCGAGAACGAGATGCCCGAGGTGATGGAGAAGGGCATCAAGATCCGATCGATCGGCCGCATGGATCGCCTGCCCCCGAGCACTCGCGGCGCGGTCGAGGACGCGATCCGGAAGACCGCCGACAACTCGAACATGACGCTGGTTTTCGCGCTCTCCTACGGCGCGCGCCAGGAGATCGTCGATGCGGCCAAGCAGCTGATGCGGGACGCCGAGGCGGGCAAGCTCGATCCCGAGCGCCTCGACGAGAAGACCTTCGCCGCCTACCTCTACGCCTCGGATCTGCCCGACCCCGACCTCCTGGTGCGGACGGGCGGCGAGAACCGGGTATCGAACTTCCTGCTCTGGCAGATCGCCTACGCGGAGATCTACACCACACCCCTGATGTGGCCCGACTTCCGCGAGTCCGACTTCCTGGAAGCGATCGAGGACTTCCAATCCCGCGAGCGACGCTTCGGGATGACGAGCGCGCAGGTGAGTGGAGGGGTGAGCGGCGTGGCGGGCGAAGCGAGCGCCCGGGCGGCGTCCCGGGCTGACGAGCCAGAGCCGGAATCCACGTGAAGCGACTCGCGATTCTCGGAAGCACCGGCAGTGTCGGCGAGCAGACCCTTGCGGTTGCCGAAGCGAACCCGGAGCGATTTCGCGTCGTGGCCCTCGCGGCCGGCCAGAACGTCGAGAAGCTCGCCGAGCAGGTCGAACGCTTCGGGCCTGCGCGGGTCTCCGTGGCGGATGAGGCCGCCGCCGAGGCTCTGCGCGCCCGCATCCGCGGCACCGCTGATGCGATTGCGATCGATGTCGGTGCGGCGGGGCTGGAAGCCGTGGCGACCCACCCCTGCGATCTCGTCGTGGCGGCCCTGGTGGGCGCGGTCGGGCTGCATCCCACCCTCGCGGCGATCCGGGCCGGACACGACGTTGCGCTCGCCAACAAGGAAGTGATGGTGATGGCCGGGGCCCTCGTGCTGCGCGAGGTCAAGGCCCACGGCGTCACCCTGCTGCCCGTCGACAGCGAACACAGCGCGATCTTCCAGGCGCTCGCCGGTCAGCGTCCCGAGGACGTCTCCCGAGTCATTCTGACCTGCTCGGGCGGACCCTTTCGCGAGTGGAGCGCCGAGCGGATCGCGAAGGCCACGATCGAGGAGGCGCTCAACCATCCCAACTGGGACATGGGCGCCAAGATCACGATCGACTCGGCCACCCTGATGAACAAGGGCCTCGAGGTGATCGAGGCGCGCTGGCTCTTCGACGTCACGCCCGAGCAGATCGCGGTGGTGGTGCATCCCCAGTCGATCGTCCACTCCCTGGTCGAGTATCGCGATACCTCGGTGCTGGCTCAGCTCGGCCTGCCCGATATGCGGGTTCCGATCGCCGTCGCCCTCGCGCATCCGGAGCGGGTGGATCTGGACGTCCCCCGCCTCGATCTGGCGGCCCTGGCCCGGCTGGATTTCGAGGAGCCGGATCGCAAGCGATTCCCCTGCCTCGACCTCGCCTACGAGGCCCTGCGCGGAGGCGAAAATGCCCCGGCGGTGCTCAATGCTGCGAACGAAGTGGCCGTAGAGTATTTTCTGGCAGGGCGAATCGCCTTTCCGGCGATAGCGGAGTGCAATACGACCGTGGTGCGAGATCATCTGAGTGAGTGCGAAGGGGCGGTGACCCATTCCCTCGATGACGTGATGGCGGCCGATACCTGGGCGCGTGAGCGGGCGCGCGGGATCCTTGCAGCCAGCGCCGGAGACAGCGAGTGAACGTCTTGGATTATCTGTTCGCGTTCGTCCCGATGCTCGGCATCCTGATCTTCGTCCACGAGCTCGGGCATTTTCTGGTCGCCAAGGCCTGCGGCGTCCGGGTGCTGAAGTTCTCGCTGGGATTCGGGTCGCCGATCGGCATCGGCAGCTGGCGCATGCGCTGGGAGCGCGGCGGCACCGAGTACGTCGTCGCCTGGATCCCTCTCGGCGGCTACGTGAAGATGCTCGGTGAGCAGATGGCCGGGGTTCAGGGCGAAGAGGTCGATATCGTCGCGGACGCCGCCCCCGACGAATACCTGGACGCCAAGCCCACCTGGCAGAAGCTGGCCATCACCTTCGCCGGCCCGATCATGAATCTGCTGCTTCCGGTGGTGATCTTCGTCGGCCTGCTGGCAGTGGGTCTGCCCCAGCCCTCGCCGGTAATCGGCACGGTCGAAGCAAACTCTCCTGCGAGAGAGGCGGGCCTGCGCGTCGGCGACGAGGTGCTCGCGGTCGACGATCAGTCCGTCGAGAGCTGGGATGTCGTCGACATCTGGGTCCGGGACCATGCCGGCCAGACCGTCATGTTCGAGATCGCGCGCTCGGGCGAGACGCTTCGCATCGGAGTTCCGGTCAGCGGCCGCTCGGGCCTCGACGACTTCGGCGATGTGATCAATATCGGCTGGGCGGGAATCGGCCATCGCCGTCTACCCTCCCTGCTCGGGATCGGGACCTCCGGCACGGAAGCCTCGCGGGTGGGCCTGCTCTCGGGCGACCGGGTCATTCGCGTCGGCGGCGCGGGCGACGCGGGGGGACACGAGGTCGAGGATTGGCGCCAGCTGCGGGAGGCCTATGCGGCGGCGGCGGCCGAAGGGCAGGGCGAGACCGTCTTTCGCGTGGCCCGGCTCGCCCGGGAAGAGAGGGAAGAGGTCGACATCTCGGTGCCCGTGCTCGCGGATCTCGCCGCTCTGGGGGTGATGCCCGCGGCGATTCTCGTGCGCACCGTGAGTGAGGGGATGCCGGCGGACGAAGTCGGGCTCGAGCCGGGCGACCTGATCCTCGGAGTCGATGGGGAGCCCGTCGGCAGCTTCGACACCTTTGCCGAGATCGTTCGCTCGAGCGAGGGCCAGAGCTTCCTGCTCGCCTTTTCCCGCCAGGGAGTCGCGCACGAGGTCGAGATCGCGGCGCGCGAATCCGTCATCCCCAGTTTGCTTCAGATCGAGGGGATGGAGCAGAAGGGGTATCTGATCGGCGTGAGCCCGGCGATCGCGACCCTGCCCGGGACGAGTCACATCGAAAAGGTGCTCAACCCCTTTGTCTCGATTCCCCGGGCCTTCATGATGACGGTCGATGTCTCGATCCACTTCCTCAAGGGAATGAAGAAGCTGGTGAGTGGCAACGTCGGCCTCGACAACGTTGCAGGGCCGATCGGAATCGCCGAGATCGCTCGTAAATCCCTGGATCTCGGTTGGATGGCGTACCTCAGCACCCTGATCCTGATCAGCATCAACCTCGGCTTCCTGAACCTGCTGCCGATCCCGATCCTCGATGGCGGTCAGGCGCTGATCTACGCGGTCGAGGGCATCAAACGCTCGCCGATTTCGATGCGCAGCCGGGAGATCGTTCAGCAGATCGGTCTCACCGTGATCATGATGCTGATGGGGCTCGCCTTCTGGAACGACCTCTCGCGCCACTGGTCCCAGTTCCTGGAGTGGCTGGGCGCGGGGCTGTGACAGCCGCCGGCGAGAACGCCCCGATCCTCGCCCTGTGTACCGCCACCCGAACCGCCAGCATCGCCCTGCTTTGCGGCGAGGAGGTGCGAGTCGAGCTGCAGGCCCGGGGCGAGCGCCACCAGGCCGAGAGCCTGCTCCCCATGGTCGATCGCGGGCTCTGCCAGGCGGGCATCGCGCTCGCCGATCTGGTGGGCATCGCGCTCTGCATCGGGCCGGGCTCCTTCACGAGCCTGCGGATCGGCGTCGCGACCGCGAAGGGGATCGCCTTCGGCGGCTCCCCGCCCGTGGCACCCGTATCGACGCTCCAGGCCCTTGCAGCCGCTCACAAGGGCGATGGTTCACGACCGATCATCGGGATGTCGGACGCCCGGCGCGGTGAGGTCTATGCCGCCGCCTTCTCGGGAGAGAACGAGAGCTGGGCGCCGCGCTCCGAGGTTCTCGGCGAGCGGGTCTACACCGCGGAAGAGATCGCCGAGCAGATTCCCGCGGATTCGATTCTGGTAGGCGATGGGGTCGAGGTGGTCGGCGAGCGTCTGAGGGAGATTCTCGGATCCGGGCTGGAGATTGCGTCCTCTTTGGAGCCGACGGCGCTCACAGTCGGTCGCCTGGGAGCCGCGCTCCTGGCAGCAGGCCGGGGAGTCGACGCCGCCCGCCTGGCGCCGCGATACGTCCGGCGTGCCGAGGCGGAGGTCACCCGCACCTGCGAGCGATTCGAGGCGCCCTGAGGCGGCTCACGCGCTTTACATCGCCCGAAACCTTTCGTAGCCTCGCGGGCTTAGCCCGCTCGGAGCGCTCCGGACGACGATCCCGGGTATCATCTCGGCGGGAGCCAATCGGATCCGAGAGCCCGGAAGAATCGTGCAGTCGGGTCCATCGCGTGCCTCGGAGGGGCTGAAGCGCCCCACGAGTCGTCCGGGGCGTCCGCGGTGTCCGGCAGTTGTCCGGCAGTTGTCCGACAGTTGTCCGAAGGCTGCCAGCGCAGAGGAGAAGGGGAAGAGGTGTCGGCGCAGGAGATCAAGGAGTCGCGTCGCGCGAGGCGCGGACGCCGCCGAAGGCGCCCCTCCAAGGGGCGGCCCGGTGCTGGGGCGGTCAATCTGCTTCCGCATCTGCTCACGACGGGGAATCTCGCCGCCGGCTTCTATGCGATCGCGAAGGCGAGCACCGGAGATATCGAGCGTGCCACGTACGCGATCCTGGTCGCCGGGATCTTCGATCTGCTCGACGGCCGCGCCGCGCGCCTCACCCATTCAGAGAGCCGCTTCGGCGCCGAGTACGACTCGATCTCCGATACCGTGTCCTTCGGCGTCGCCCCCGCCATGATCGCCTTCCACGCCGGCCACTTCCCCGATCTCGGCTGGACGGGCTGGGTGATGGCTTTTCTCTATACCGCGTGCGCATCCCTGCGCCTTGCGCGTTTCAACGTGATGTCGGGCAAGTATCGCGGCCGCTTCGACGGGCTGCCGAGCCCGGCCGCGGCAGGCATGGTCGTCTCGACCGTCTGGTTTACGAACTTCCTCAAGGCCAACGGCATCCCCGTCAACGTGCCCGCGATCCTGCCGGCGATCGGGGTGGCGGCCATGGGGCTGCTGATGGTTTCGCCGATCCCCTATCGCAGCAACAAGGACGTCAAGGTCGCGGGCAGCTATCGCAACATCGTGCTCCTGGTCGTCATCTTCACCGCTCTGATCGCCAAGCCCCAGGTGAGCTTCTTCGTCGTCGGCCTGGCGTATACGATCTCGGGGCCCCTGGGCCTCTACTGGCGCTATCGCACGGGTAGCCACCTCGAGCGGGCGGAGACCCCGGAGCCGCCTCCCGGCCCGCCGCCGAGCGGCCCGGAACCGGCAGGGACGACTCCACCGGAGCCGACGCCGATTCGGAGGTCGACATGAACAGCGAGCGCATCCGCATCTTCGATACGACCCTGCGCGATGGCGAACAGTCGCCCGGCTGCAGCATGAACCTGAACGAAAAGCTGACCCTTGCGCGCCAGCTCGAGCGGCTGCAGGTGGACGTGATCGAGGCGGGCTTTCCAATCGCGAGCGAAGGAGACTTCGCCTCGGTGCAGGCGGTCGCCCGCGAGGTGCGGGGCGTGACGGTCTGCGGACTCTCGCGCACGGCCCCCAAGGACATCGAGAGGGCAGCCGAGGCTCTCGAGGATGCCGCGTCCCCGCGCATCCATACCTTCATCGCGACCAGCGACATCCACCTCGAGCACAAGCTCCGCATGAGCCGTGAACAGGTCCTCGAGGAAGTCCAGCGCGCCGTGACCCAGGCGCGGGGCTTCGTGGACGACGTCGAGTTCTCCGCCGAGGATGCCACGCGCTCGGATCCCGACTACCTCGTCGAGGTCTTCAGCGCGGCGGTCGCGGCCGGTGCCACCACCCTCAA
>CBDUYG010000077.1:0-10510 GCA_965371385.1 uncultured Myxococcales bacterium
CGTTCGTCGAGCTGGCCGCGAACGTGACGCGGAAGCTCGCCGTACTGGCCAACCAAGACAAGGCTTCAGCCTCCGCGGGCTGAGCCCGCAATTGCCTACGCGCAACGCGCCGGCCTAATCCTCTTTGCTGCCGTGAAGCAGATGGCTGTAGAAGACCGGCGCCGGGCCTCGGGGGATTCCGCCGACGCTACGGACATACTGCTCGTAGGTCAGCGTCTCGAAGTCGATCCCAGCGGGCGGCTCGAAGAAGGAATCGGAGATGACGAGGCCTCGCTGCCAGCCGGTGTATTCGACCGTGCTCGTCTCACCGGCCGAGCGCACGAAGGTCTCGACACGAAGCGGAAGCCGAAGCTCGTTGCCGGTGACGAGGACCTGCTTGCGCCCATCCTCATTGGTGACCTGATAGAGCTCGTAGTCGATCCCGATGCTGGCGACCTCTCCCCCGCGAATCAGCTCCCCGCCCTGATCCACGATCTCCTGCCACTCCCTCCCGAAGGGCCGGCCTCGATTCGCATCCTCGGCAACGGCGCGCTTGCTGCGCTCGATCGAAAGACCCGAGCCGAGCACCGCGTCGAAGATGTAGTAGCGGTCGCCGTTGATGACGGAGTTGATGCGATGGCCCGACATGATCGTCTCGGCTCGAAAGAGAGGCCCCTTCGACCAGTAGTTCACCACCATGACGCCCCGGTCGTGACGCGCGACGGTCGACGTATGCCAGGTCACATCGCGAGTGCGGGACCCCGGCTCGCTCGCCTCGGCGGCGGCCGGCTTCTTCTCGTCCGGCTCCTTCGCGGCGCTCGGGGCCGCATCGAGAACATCCGCACCGTAAAAGGCGAGTGCCCCAATGATTGCGAGGCTCCATCTCCTGTAAGCGTTCTTTCCCCTGGGCAACTTCTTTCCTTCATCCAATACGGACCGGATTCCGACGGCCGACCGGCACTCTAGTGTCCAGCCCCCTTCATCCGTCCTGTCGGCTCATTGTGCCCCATGTCGTGCGCAGCGTCCCGTGCTGCCTCGGCCACGCGTCGGCGGGCCTGTTACCATCCCGCCCGATGCGAACCGTCCTCACCATCGCGGGCTCTGATCCGACCGGCGGCGCCGGGCTCCAGGCCGACCTTCAGGTGATCCGCCACCTCGGCTGTCACGGGGCCGGCGTCCTCTCGGCCCTCACCGTGCAGGACACGGCGAAGGTCCACTCGGTGCTTCCCGTCTTCCCCTCGGTGGTGCTCGATCAGCTGCGTACGCTGGTGCGAGACGTGCGGGTGGATGCCGTCAAGATCGGAATGCTCGCGACGGATGACGTGGTGAGAAACGTCATCCTCGCCCTTGCTGAGCTCGACCTCAGCGTTCCCATCGTGATCGACCCGGTCCTGCAGGCGAGCGACGGGACGCGCCTCCTCGAGCGACGAGCCTGGCCGGCTCTCACCGGTCTCTTCGAGAGAGCCGCACTCGTCACCCCCAACCTCCCCGAGGCCGAATCGCTGACCGGCTGCAGCACCGCGAGCCGGGCGGGATGCGAGGATGCGGCGAGCGTCTTTCTCTCGGAGCTCGCGGCCGACGCGGTCCTGATCAAGGGCGGACACCGGGAAGGGGACCCCGATGACCTGCTTGCGTGGCGCGACGGCGAGAAGGAGCACCTCGAGTGGCTCGAGGGAGTGCGGATCTCCAGCCCGGGCGGCCCCGTGCACGGCACGGGCTGCGCCCTCTCGACCTCGATCGCGGCCGGGCTGGCCCGGGGCCTGGAGCTGAGAGAGGCCGTCATGGCAGGCCGACGATTCGTTGCGGCCGGCCTCGCCCATACCCACGCGCCGGGCCAGGGGGCGGCGTTTCTCGGCTTCGCCGCAGGCGCATGAGCGACGACGGCGCCGGAGCGAGCCCCCTCCACGAGTACAGCCGGCGCCGGGCCGAGCACGAAGCCGAGCTCGAGGGCCTGAAGCGGCGAGACGCCCTGCTCTCCAACGCGAGACTCGCCGTCTTCGTCCTGGGCCTCGTGATCGGCTGGTTTGTTTTCGGGAGTCACCGGATCGACTGGCCCTGGTTGTTGCCTCCAGCCATCATCTTCGTTCCCCTGCTGATCGCTCACGACCGGGTGATCCAGGCCCGCAAGCGGAAAGAGCGCGGCGCCCAGTTCTACCGGGCCGGTATCGCGCGACTCGAAGACCGCTGGAAGGGCGAGGGAGACGGGGGCTCGGAGTTCCTCGACCCACGGCACCCCTACGCCCAGGATCTCGACCTCTTCGGAGAGGGCTCGCTCTTCGAGCTCGTGTGTCTGGCCCGCAGCGCGGCCGGCCGCAGCACCCTGGCTCGCTGGCTCAGTGAGCCCGCCGGCGTCGCCGAGATTCGCGCCCGCCAGGCCGCCGTCCTCGAGCTCGCTCCTCGTCTCGATCTGCGCGAAGAGCTGGCGCTGATCGGAGAGGACCTCGAGAGCCGGCTCGATCCCGACGTGCTCAGGCGCTGGGGAGTCGCTCCCGCCCAGCTTCGTCATCAGCGAGGCCTGCAGATCACCGCCGCTCTCCTCTCCACGATCACGATCGGAGCGCTCGTGATCTGGCCCCTGCTCGGAGCCGGGCCGATCCCCTTCCTACTCGCCCTGATCCCCCAGCTCGGGTTTGCCGCCGCTCTGCGATCTCGAATCAAGCCCGTGCTCGACGGCCTCGAGCATCCCACCCGCGACCTCGTGCTCCTGCGCGATCTGCTCGTGCGAATCGAGGAGGAGACCCTGGAGTCCGAGCGCCTGCGAGAGCTGCAGCGCGCCCTCGAGACCGAGGGGCTGCCCCCGTCGCGACGAATCGCTCAGCTGCGGCGCATGGCCGATCTCCACGACAGCCGGCGCAACCAGTTCTTCGCACCGATCGCCGGCCTGCTCCTCTGCGGGACCCAGCTCGCCCTGGCCGTCGAACGCTGGCGGGAGCACTTCGGACCTCGACTTCCCGAGTGGATCGAAGCCGCGGGTGAGATCGAAGCCCTGGCGGCGATATCGGGCAATGCCTTCGAGAACCCCGACCACGTGATGCCGACAATCCGGGAAGAGCCCGTCGGGATCGAGGCCCGAGCCCTCGGCCACCCTCTACTGCCCCGGGACCAATGTGTTCGCAACGACCTCGAGCTCGGGGCCGAGAGACGCGCCTACATCGTCAGTGGCTCCAACATGTCCGGAAAGTCGACCTTCCTGCGCGCTCTCGGCTGCAACGTCGTGCTCGCCCTGGCGGGAGCTCCCGTGCGGGCTGAGAGCCTGCACCTCTCCCCGCTCACGATCGCGGCTGCGATTCGGGTCAACGATTCCCTGATGGAGGGCATCTCGCACTTCTATGCCGAGATCAAGCGCTTGCGACAGGTCGTCGAACTCTGCGACGGAGACCTGCCCGTACTCTTCCTGCTCGACGAGATCCTGCACGGGACGAACTCCCACGATCGACGCATCGGCGCCAGTGCCGTGATCAAGGAGCTGGTGAGGCGGGAAGCTCTGGGGCTCGTCACCACCCACGACCTCGCCCTGGCGCAGATCGCCAATGAGGCCCGGTCCGGAATCGAGAACGTCCACTTCGAAGACCACCTCGAAGACGGCAAGATGGTCTTCGACTACCAGCTACGCCAGGGCGTGGTCGAGAAGAGCAACGCGCTGGAGCTGATGCGGGCGGTCGGGCTCGACGTCTGAACTCGGCCCCCGCCATACCGGTCAGCCGAAGATCGCGACGTCGGCGAATGGGGTGAGCCCCCTGGATTCAAGAGTCTTCCGCTGCCCGCGCTCCTCCCACTTCAGAGCCAGTATGGACCCGCCCTCCGGGATCTCGATTCTCGCGGGCCAGCGAACATCCGAGCCGGGAGTCGGGACGCTCTCCAGCGCGGCGTCGCGCGCCACTCCGGAGTCGAGATCAGCGAACCCGTGATAGAGCAGTAACCGCTCGACTCGGGCGTCCTCGTACTCGGCCGCGAGCAGACGGCGCATGGGCTCGAGCCGCTCGGGTGGAGGCGAATCCGCGGGCGCAACGTCGAGCCTGGCTTCACGACCCGCGAGCCGTGCCAGGGCTGTGAGCGTAGCTGGGGGCAGATGGAGGCCCAGGCGCCACAGGTTCGCGAGCCTCGTCCGCACGAGCACGAAGAGCGCGCCCGCTTCCAGCTGGAGAGCCTCCGCAGAAGACCGCAGAATACGGCCCGTGGCATCCTGGGGGAATGCGACATCGAGGAACATCCGTGCGCACTGGAGTTCGGCCTCGACTTCCACCCCGGCCACCCCGGCCATGCCAGTCTCTCCGGTCACGCCAGTCACCCCAGTCACCCGGCTCGGCGATTCGGCGGGTCGGCGGCTCGGCTTCCCAAGCCAGTCCGCTGGGACGGAGCCCGCCCCTACTCCTTCGCCTGATCCGCGAGCAATCGCTTGAGCACCTTGCCGGTGGGATTGCGGGGAAGCTCGTCCAGGAAGACGATGTCGCGCGGAACCTTGTAGCGCGCCAGGTTGTTCTTGACGTAGTCCTTGAGCACCGCCGCATCCTTCGCAGCGCCTTCCCGCACGACGACGTATCCCTCGAGACGCTGGCCGAACTGCGGGTCCGGGACACCGATGACCGCGGCCTCGACGACGTCGGGGTGGTCTGCCAGCAGGTCCTCGACCTCGCGCGGGAAGACGTTCTCGCCCCCCGAGACGATCATGTCGTCGTCACGGCCATCGACGAAGAGGAGACCGTTCTCGTCGATGTGCCCCACGTCACCGCTCGACATGAGACCATCGATGATCTCCTTGCCTCCGCCGCCGGTATAGCCATCGAACTGA
The DNA here is from genome assembly GCA_965371385.1 of uncultured Myxococcales bacterium. Classification (GTDB taxonomy): domain Bacteria; phylum Myxococcota_A; class UBA9160; order UBA9160; family UBA4427; genus CBDUYG01. The sequence goes on from CBDUYG010000077.1 coordinate 4,769, forward strand.
TTGTCGTTGGCGGCAAAGATCCGCCCGGTCGTTCCCTGCGGAACCTCGCGCCCCTCGTCATCGAGGATGCGCATCTTCACGCCGCGCGGAGGCCGACCCGCCGTACCCGGCGCCGAGCGCAGCTCGTCCGGCATCGCGATCGATACCTGGGCGACCTCGGTCGAGCCATAGAAGTTGGCGATGTTGTCGCCGAAGGTGTCCATCCAATTCAAGGCCAGCTCGCCGGGCAGGGCCGAGCCGCTGGCACCCACGACCTCGAGCGAGCTGGCGTCGTAGCGATCAATCACCTCCCGCTCGAGCTCGAGGATTCGCTGCATCATGACGGGTACGACCACCAGCACCTCGGGACGATGCTCGTGGATCGCCGCAAGGGTGCTCTCCGGGTCGAAGCGCCGACGCAGGCAGACGGTGGACCCGAGCTGGGCCGCCATCATCAGGTGCGCCCCACCCCAGGAATGGAAGGCCGGGGCCACGATCAGGTTTCGGGTTCCGACGCGCAGGGGCATTCGCCCCAGGAGTCCCACCAGCGCATCGACTCCCTGACGCTTGACCGAGCGCTGCGCTCCCTTGGGCGCCCCTGTGGTCCCGGATGTGAGGATGGTGACTCGTCCCTGCCCCGGAGGCCCGTCGAGATCGGCACTGTCATGGGAGGAGGCGAGCTCCTCGAGGGTCGTCTCCGGGCAGTCCGACTCGGCCCAGGTGATGAAGCGCGTCAGGGATCCCGCACCCTCTTCGACGATCGGACGGAACTCCTCGTCGCAGAGGATCACGCTGACACCCTCGCGCTCGCAGACCTCTTTCAATTGAGGCGCCGCGAACCCGGTGTTCAGGAGCAGGGTATTGGCGCCGAGCTTTTCGAGGGCGGCCTGGGCCTGAACGAATCCGCGGTGATTGCGCGCGAAGAGGCCGACCCCGTCACCGGCCTTCACGCCGGCGGCGCGAAGACCGCGGGCGATGGCGTTGGTCGAGGCATCGAGCTCACCGAAGCTCATCTGCCCGACATCGTCGATCAAGGCGATGCCATCCGGGTCGCGAAGCGCCGCGGCGTGGAAGCCGCCGGCCGAAGTCGTTCCGAACCTCTTTGCCCCCGCGCCGAGGCTTCTCAGAAACTTGAGGTTGATCAATCCCGCGCTGCCGAGGACCTCGAAGACCTCGGACAGCCGCTGGATCCGTCCCCCATGACCCGTCCCTCTCAAACTCATACGAAACCTTTAGTCCAGATCGCGGGCCGGGTCGAACGAAAACCCCCGCCCGGGTCTCGATCGAGGCCATCCCCGCCTCGGATCCCAGGCGAAGGCGCAGTCGTCCGAGTCCAGGATTTCGCGGGAGAGGCGGCGGCTTCGGTGCCGGACTGCAGTGCAGCCCTTTCTTCGCACACGCCCTCAGTCGGACTCCCTGCGGGCCATGATCCAGATCCGGCCGACCCGGGCCTCGAGCTTGTAGTGCTCTGTGAGATGAAGACGTACCTCCGGCAGGTACTCGCTCTCGCGCTGGGTCGCCCGCGCAAGAGTAGAGAGTTCGCTGCCCAGGAGGATATAGGCCGGCGGTGACGTCTCCAGGGCCTCGAGGATCTCGCTCGCCCAGGCGGGATCTGCGTCCGCGAGCACGGGGATGGTGAAGCGCGTGAGGTGGGGTCGATCGACGAGGTAGTTGAAGATGCCGAGGTCGGGGTAGGCGAAGAGAACCTCGTCCGGCCCCAGGCGCTCTTCGAGATGACGCGTCACGCCCTCGATCTCGTCCGCCTGCCAGTCGGGCAGGCGCGCCTCCCCTCCCCGCTCGAGGGCCAGCGCGCGAAAGCTCTCATCGAGGGGAACCGTGCCTACGAATCGGGCGACGACATCGCCCTTGACGAGTTGGTGCGTCGCCCAGCTCATCGGCCCGCCGCCATAGGAGCGAATGTCGAGCATCAAAAAGGCCGCGAGTGAGAGCCCGACGGCGGCGGCCGCTCCCCACGCGGCGCCTCTCCGCTCGGGGCGGCTTCGGCTCTCGACGAAGAACACGAACGCCTGGGAAATGAGTTGGCAGGCCGTCACGATCGCGAGGGGAAGACTCGTCTCGAACTGCGGCCCCTGAATGGCGCGAAAGGAGATCAAGTAGAGGAGCGCCCCGCAGCAGGTGAGAATCAGCAGGGATGAATCCCGCTGGGCCTGCCAGCGCCGACGCCGGAAGCGCGCGCCGAGCACGAGCGCCGAGGCCGCATAGATCACGGCCGGCGCGAAGATGATGGGCTTCCAGTCTTCGGGGCGAATCGTCTGAAGCCACGCCCGGCCGGGATTCAGGAGCGGAAGCTGCGAGAGATAGTCCGCCAGCGTCCCGGTTGCGACGAGGAAGACGAGGAAGGGCAGGAGCGCGGCCAGTGCGCCTGCGAAATAGAACCCGAGTGAAGGGGCCAGCAGGGCGAGGGACTCGGAGCGCGCCCGCAATACCCACGCGTGAACGAAGTAGACCGCCGCTCCCACTCCGGCGATCAGCCCCGCGTCGTAGGTATGAAGGAACGCGACTCCCGCCATCGACCCGGCCAGGGCCAGCCACCACGCCCGTCGCTCCGCCGTCGCCCGGCCGGCCATCACGAGGGCGAGCAGGGACAGGTAGATGAAGGCGAAGCGAAAGCCGCCCCAACGCGTCGACCAGAAGGGATGGTGGGACTCGATCACGATCGCGAGACCCGCCAGCCAGGCGAACCCGCGCTTCGGGATCACGACCCGTGCAAGGGCGTACGCCGCGATCAGGCTCGCGATCTCGCCCACGAGCAGAAAGAGCCGAAGGGAGGCAATCGAGCTGCCAAAGAGGCCGAAGAACCAGAGCGGGCCGTAGTATTGAAGTGGGCCGTACTGCGCGAAAAGGTCCCGAAAGAGGAGGCTGCCGCGTTGCAGCTCGCCAACGGCGCTCAGGTACTGGCCGCTCTCGTTGTAATTCAGGAAGCCATGCGCATGGTTCGGCTCCCAGGCGAGCCAGGCGATCACGGCCGGCGCCAGGATGAAGTCGAGAAGACGGCCGATCCCCGGGCCCTTCCCCTTCCCTGCGCCGGTTCGGGCGTCGCTCATTCCGATCCCAGGGCGTCGAGCAGCTTCTCCCAGATGTTTCCGAAGTCGCCGTTGCTCATCACGAGCACGACGTCTCCCGGGCGCAGTACCCGGGCCTGCTCCACGACCAGCGCGTCGATGTCGTCGAAGACCTCGGCATCGACGCCCCGCCCTTCGAGCGCCCTGGCGAGATCCTCCGCCGAGAAGAGCTCGGTCGGCTCGCCGGTCGCGCTGTAGATCGGCTCCTCCGGCAGGCGCCGAATCAAGACCCGATCCGCAGCGTCGAAGGCGCGGGCGTAACGATCCTGGAAGACGGCCCGGCGGCTGGTGTTGGTACGCGCCTCGAAGATCGCGATCAGCCTGCGCCCGGCGAAGCGCGCCTTGAGGGCGCCGATCGAGCCCTCGACGGCGGTCGGGTGGTGGGCGAAGTCATCGACCACGACGATGCCCCGCACCTCGCCGCGAATCTCCTGGCGGCGCTTCACGCCACGATACGATCTGAGGGCATCGAGGCTCTCGGCGAGCGGCACGCCCAGGCGCTCGATCGTCGCGAGGGCCGCGAGGCAGTTCGCCAGGTTGAATCCACCATGCATGGGCATGTGTGCCCGTCCCGCATCCTCGCCTCGCACTTCGAGCGAGAACTCCGTCCCCTCCGGCCCAGCGACGAGATCGCGCGCGATCCAGTCGGCCTCGAGCGCGCCTCCCGCTTCGCCAGCGTCCCCCTCGTCGACCCGATACCGGATCACCTTGCAGGGGGCCTCAGTGAGCACGTCGCGCACGTTCACAGCGCTCCAATCCGCCGTGATCGCAGCACCTTCGGGCATCTGCGAGATGAGCTGACGGAACGCCGATTTCACGTGATCGAGATCGCGGTAGATATCCGCGTGGTCGAACTCCACCGAGGTGAGGATCAGGCTGTCGGGGTGGTAGTGGAGGAACTTCGGAGTCTTGTCGAAGAAGACCGTGTCGTACTCGTCGCCCTCCACCACGAAGTGCTCTCCCGCTCCCTCCCGGAAGCTACCGCCGAAGTCCAGGCTGATGCCTCCGACGAGGAGCGAGGGATCCCGTCCCGTGGCATGGAGGAGGTGGGCGACCAGGCTCGTCGTGGTCGTCTTGCCGTGAGTCCCCGTGACGACGATGCGGTGCTTCTGCTCCATTGCGAGCTCATAGAGAGCATCCGAGAACGAGCGGTAGGGAACGTCCGACTCGATCGCGGCCCGAGCCTCCGGGTTCTCTCGTCTTACCGCGTTTCCGATCACGACGAGGTCCGGCTCGAGATCGCTCTGGTAGCGCTCGCCCGAGAGGTTCGCCGGGTCGAAGCCCAGGGCGACGGGGATCCCCCAATCGGCCAGGGCAGTGCTCATTGGGGGATAGAGGGCCTTGTCCGAGCCCGTCACGAAGATGCCACGCGCTTTCAAGAGCCCGGCGAGGGATCCCATGCCCGTGCCGCCGACGGCAATGAAGTGAACCCGGCGCAGCTCTCCGAGAGGCCTCGGCTCGCGCAGCGAGGCGTCAGTCGGCGTTGAAGGCATCGATGATGTGATTGTGGACCGTCGGTCGTAGATCGAAGCGGCTGCGCTTCGCGATCAGGTGCACCCGGTTCGTCAGCATCACCACGACCGCTTCCTTCTCGAGATCGATCCAGAGCGAGGTTCCGGTGAAGCCCAGGTGCCCGACGGACCGCTCGGAGAAGAGATCTCCCGAAGACGACACGCCCGGGGTCGGGGTGTCCCAGCCGATCGCCCAATCCGAATCCACCGGCATGTGCTGTCGGACGCAGAACTCCCTCACGAGCTCCGGTGGGAGCAGCTCGCTGCGACCGTGCCAGGCATCGAGGAAGACCTGGGCGAACTTCATCACGTCGTCCGCGGTCGAGAAGAGGCCCGCGTGCCCGGCAACTCCCCCCATCGCCGAGGCATTGGGGTCGTGGACCTCACCCCAGAGGATGCGATCGCGCCAGGGGCAATTCTCGGTCGCGGCGATGCGCCGGCGCAGGGCCTCGGGAAGTGCCGCGTTGTGCCCTGCCCCGTCCACCGGAAGCGGTAGGAAGCGGGTGTCCTTCATCTCGAGGGGACCGAAGATACGCTCGGCGCAGAAGACGTCGAGGCTCTGCTTGGTGACCTCCTCGACGAGAGCACCGAGGGCGATGAAGTCGAGATCGCCGTAGACCGCCGCCTCGCCTGGATCGTGCACCAGGCCCGAGCGCAGCACGCGATCGAGGATCCACTCCCGGCCCTCGCGTGTCCCCAGCAGTCGCTCTCCCGTCTTGCGTTCCTTCTGGATCAGCTGCTCGTGGAAGCCGCGCCAGGGCTTGAGACCGGCGGAGTGGGTGAGAAGGTGGCGCAAGGTGACCGACTCCTTGTCGCGTTCGGCGAAGCTCGGAAGCGCCTTGGCGACGGGGTCGTCGAGAGCGATGGCTCCGTCCTTGACGAGGAGCATGATGGCCGTGGTGGTGGCGATCGGCTTGGTCAGGGAGGCGACGTCGAAGATCGTCTCGCGCGTCATCGGAAGCCGCTCGGGCCGCAGCACCGCGTGTCCGCGCACCGAGAGGTGCTCGAGCACCTCACCATCCCTCGGCATCCGGGCCAGCACGACGGCCCCGGGAATCTCCGCGCGTTCGATCGATTTATCGAGGGCCTTGTCGACTCGCCCCAGCTTGCGTCGGATCAGACTTCGCTTCATTTGGCCTTCGATCTCACTTCTTCAATTTCGTTGGTTC
>CBDUYG010000078.1:0-10440 GCA_965371385.1 uncultured Myxococcales bacterium
TCCGCTGAAGGCTCCATGCTCCGCTGAAGGCTCCATGCTCCGCCGAAGGCTCCGAGGAGAAGACCGTGCCGATTAGCCAGGAACTTCTGGAAATTCTCGTTTGCCCCGAGACCAAGCAGCCCGTGGCTACGGCGCCGGACGACGTCCTTGCGCAGATCAACGAACGCATCAAGGCAGGAGAGCAGCGCAATCGGGGGGGAGAACCCGTCGCTGAGCGCATCAGCGAGGGCCTGCTGCGCGAGGACGGCAAGATCCTCTATGTCGTCGACGACGGAATCCCGGTCATGCTGATCGAGGAGTCGATCGAGGTCGGCTGAGCTCCGTCCAGCGTCATTCGATGCCGTCCGATGCCGTCGATCCGGGTGCGTTCGATCGCGCCTTCGTGGCTACTGCGCGAACTCCCGACGCTTGAGCTGTTTCACGTAGTCACTGAGTTCGGGATCGCCTGCCACGAGGCGGGAGATCCTCTCCTCGAACTCCGCCGCCGAGCGATGCAAGGGCCCCACGTCGATCGCCATCTCGAGGGACTCGACCACCTTCTGCAGTAGAGCAAGGGCGCCGCGAGGATTCGGACGGACATTGATGTAATGGGGCAGCCCAGCCCACAAGCTCACGACCTCGAGCTTTTCGGCCATGAGCCGTTCAGCCAGCACGCCCACGATCCCGGTCGGCCCCTGGTAACCCGAGGCCACCACGCCCATCTGCTCGAGCTCCTCCGGATTCGACGCGAATCCCGTCACCTGAACCGGCTGGGAATAGACCACGTCAGCGAGATAGGAGCCGAGCATGATCACCCGGGTGACCCCCACCCGATGCATCACCTCGCTCATGCAGTCGCAAAAGCTGCGCCAGCGCAGATGCGGCTCGACGCCCATGAATGTGACGAGCTCGCGATCCGGATCGATGGATCCGAAGCGAAACTCGTTCGTCGGCCAGCGAATTGCGAGCCCGGAGTCGGTCGTCGGGGAGATCTCCGGGCGGCAGACGGTGAAGTCGTAGTAGGTCTCGCAATCGATTCGAGCGAGGGGCACCCCCTGGATCGCATCGACGATGTATCGAAGCGCCAGGCTGGCTGCCTCACCCGCATCGTTCCAACCCTCGAAGGCCAGGATGACCGAAGAGCCGGTGAGCTCGGGCTCGACTATGACGTGCAGCTCGTCGTTCACGACTCAAGAGTGGCACGCCCGGGCGGGTGTTCAAAGGAAAAAGACCGATCAAGCCATGAAGCGATATCCACGACCTCGAACCGAGACGATGTGACTCGGCTTCGAGGGATCTTCCTCGAGGTAGCGACGCAGGCGTACGATGAAGCTATCGATGACACGCGTTCGCGTCTCCGGCCGCAGCCCCCAGACCTCCTCGAGTAGCTCCCCTCGCGTCACGACCTCGCCCTCCCGCTCGATCAGCGCCCGCAGAAGACCCATCTCTCGCGTCGTGAGGTGCACCAGCCCGCTTGGAGTCTCGAGCTCGAAGCGATCGAAATGCACGGTCACGTTCCCAAAGCTCAAGCTCTCTGGCGTGCTGTGATCACCCTCGACACCGTCCCAGCGACGTCGGCGCAGCAGGCCCTTCACCCGGGCCAGCAGCTCGTCGAGCTGGAAGGGCTTCGTGAGGTAGTCGTCGGCGCCCTCCTCGAGCCCCCGCACGACGTCCGCAGGCGAATCCTTGGCGGTGAGCATCAGGATCGTCACGTAGTTTCCGGCGGCACGAGTGCGTCGCGCCACCTCGAAGCCGCTCATGCGGGGAAGCATGAGGTCCAAGATCACCAGCTCGAAGTTGAGCTCGGAGTCGGTCAGATGTTGAACCGCCTGCTCTCCATCGCGAGCAATCTCGACCTCGTAGCCCTCGGCTTCCAGGTTGAATCTCAGACCGTCCGCGATGTGATCTTCGTCTTCGACGATCAGGATCTTCGGCATTCTCCCGCTCCCTGCCTCCTTTTGGCCGCCGGCGCCTTCTGGCCACCGGCGCCCTCAAACCGCCGGCGACGCCGCGCGCAGGGTGACGACGAAGCGACTGCCCCGCCCTGCCCCCTCGCTCGTGGCCACGACCCGCCCGCCCTGCTTGCGTACCAGGCTCCTCACCACGAAGAGCCCGAGGCCGAGGCCGGATACCGTGCGCTGCATGTCCCGTCCGGCCCGGTAGAAGCGCCGAAAAATCTTTCGGAGCTCGCGAGGCGGTATCCCGACACCCTGATCGGCGATCTCCACCTTGACTCGACCGTCTCGGGTCGGCTCGACGGTAACCCGAACCTCCACGGGATCCTCGGAGTATTTGACCGCGTTCTCGAGCAGGTTCTTGAAGATCAGCTGCAGCTCGGTGATATCGCCCCTTACCGAGGTCGCGCGACCCAGGGTGAGTTGCACAGCACCCTCCGGAAGACGATGACGCTCGCTCACCTCCGTGATACAGCCGGGAATGACCTCGGAGAGATCGACGCGTCGGCGCAGGGGACTGCGCCCGCGCTCTTCAGCCCGGGCAGCCGAGAGAACGTGCTCCACCGTCTGGTCGAGGCGATCGAGATCCTGCCCCATGCGCTCCAGGAACTCCCGGCGCTGGAGCGGCTCGGGGTCGTGCCGTTTCAAGGTATCGAGGTAGAGCCGAAACGACGCGAGGGGTGTCCTCATCTCGTGAGTCACGGCGTCGAGAAACGCGCGCTGGCGCTGATTGAGGCGGATCTCCTGCAGGAGCCAGGTGCAGAGCCAGGTGAGACCGATCATGACGAGCAGGAAGAAGATGGTCCCGAAGATCAGGAAAAGCCAATCCCGCAGCACGAACTCGCCGCTTCCGAGGCTCAGCCCGCTCCAGAGCATCACCTGCCAGCCCACCGCCAGGGCGATCAGCAGCAGCATGAGCACGATCCCGATGGTGATCGGGGGCAGGAAGGATCGACGGGCCACGAGCTCCTCCGGACGGCAGACTCGCGATTAGGATAACATCGGGCCGGTCTTCAGGAGGGACCCGTTCTGCTGCTTCACAACTTCCGCCCGCCCATCCACACGAGCTCGCCGGCAAGCGCTCTGCTCGCGCTTTCCCTTTTCCTCGCGCTTCCCCTTCAGCTCGCGCTCTGCCCCCTGCCCGCGAACGCCGGCCTGCCCGACGAGGGAGATTGCCCCGAGGTGAGCATCCAACCCACCGGCTCGAGCCGGTCCGAGGACGCCGTCGCGGTGAAGATCGAAACGGGGATGGTCCTGCTCCAGGACGACTTGATGGTGCTGCGCGAGCTGGTTCCCCAGGAGATCTGGCGCCACCGCGAAATCTTCTTCCACGAGGGAATGCGCCTCGAGATCGGCCCCTGCCACCGCCGCTACTCGCCTCCCTCGTTCTTCCGGGAGGCCAGCGAAAGATTCGCCGGCGAGGCCGGGATCGACAAGAAGGGCAACCTCGAGAACTACACTGCCGGCACGCCCTTCCCCTCCGATCAGATCGATCTCGAGGCGCCGGACGCTGCCACTCGCTGGGCCTTCAACGTGGAGCATCGCTACCGCGGAGCCGGGCACCGGGGCCGATTTCGCATCACCGACTTTCCGGACCGCATCGGCGGAATCCAGGTCTACCTCGGAGACTTCTTTCTCTTCCAGATCATGCATCGGGCCGACCTCGAGGCCACGGGCTACGCGATCCCGAAACGACGCATGGCCTTCGCCGCCGGCGGTGAGTTCACGAAACCCTTCGACGCGCGCTTTCTGGCGTGGCGCCAGTTTCGTCCCCTCAAGGCGGCGAGGCGATACTCGCTGCCCGACGACATCTTTGCCTATATCCCGAGCATGCGGAAGGTGCGGCGCGCAGCCACCAACTGGGTAGACGGCCTCTATGTGCCCCGTTACACCCTCTCGGGCGACGGCGCCGGCGGAGGCGTGGCCTACGGGCAGGGCGGTTCGATTTCGCCGACGGCAGGACGCTCCATCGCCGTCTCCGAGGACATGCGACGAGGCCTGATCGGGCTCGAGTTTCGTGCCAACGCCTACAACTGGCGCTACCTGGGTGAAACCAACATCCTGGCCCCGCTCAACATCAGCGGCGGCGGTTTCCCCGTGATGGACGATCGCAACTTCGGGCCGAGCGGCCTCTCCCTGGCCGACGATCGCTGGGATCTCCGCCGGGTCGTGATCATCGAAGGTGCGGCCCGGATGAACAACATGGACGTCAAGGCACTCACGATCTACCTCGATTACCAGACCCACGAGCCACTCTTCTGGGTGACTCGCACGGGACGTCGCCGCCTGCTCGATATCGGAATTCTGGGCTCTCGCTTCAGCGACGACCTGCTGCCCATTCCCGAGTGGCCCGGCGGAACCACGGCCTCGGTCTTCCAGCCCGTCGTGGCGGTATTCTTCGACGCGGCTCAGGGAGCGGGAGGATGGCGCAGGGAGTCCTACGACCTCGACTCCCTGCCCTACACCGATCAGGAACGCCGAATCATGACGACATCGGACTCCCTGGCCCACGGGCATTGATCGCGCCGCCGGATCACGCCAGGCCGCAACGCCCCCCCCGGAAGCTACCTGTCCCCAGCCTCAGAACGTGTAGCGGAGCCTGAGGAAGAGCTCGTCGCGATCCCGCACGATGGCGATCGCGTTCTCCACCGCCACCTGATACGCGAACTCGCCTTGCTGGTTGCTCGCCGGACCGATGCCCGTCACGGGTATATCGCGGAGCTGCTCCCTACCCATGAACCAGGCGGCTCCGAGGGTCACGGAGAAGTTCTCCGAGTAGCGGTAGGTGATCTGGGGCAGCGCTGCCCCCGAATTTGATTTCACGTCATACACGAAGACCGCGCTGGGCAGGAGGCGATCCTGGAAATATCCCGTCTGGATGAAGAAGAGGCCGAGCACGTTCCACGGACCATTCGCCGCCATCGTGTTGCGATAGCCGGAGCGGTACTGGATGAACCACTGGGTATTGAGGAAGAAGGTGCGGTTCGGGTTCAGGAAGTTGATGAAGGTCGGTCGGTCCATCGAGATCGTGAGGTTGAATTCGTCCACCTCCGTCTGGAAGTCGGGGGCGCCGAGATCGGTCATGGTGAGGTCATTGATCCAGGTGAACTCGACCCCCCAGTTCGACTTGGTCATGTCCTCGGCGAAGTCCACGGCGAAACCGAGCACGTTGCGGCGGTTGTACTTGAGGTAGGCTTCGCCGCCACTCTGCCAGATGAAGGTCCGGCGCCCGAACTGCCCGTTGCCGCCGGCCTCGAGGGTTCGATGCTTCACGCCCGCAATCGCGAAGATGTTCTGGATCACCTCGCAGTTCTGGGGGGTGACGAAGCTGCAGTGCGCTCCGGCCTGGATGAATTCGCCGGTCTCGACCCGCGTCTCGGGCTCGAGGATCGGTCGCCCCACGAATTTGTTCTCCGAGTAGTCGTAATCGATGGTGAGCGTGGCCCATCGTCCTGTCTCGTTCGTCTCGTTGTTCGGAAGGCTCGCTTTGGGCGTGAATTTTCCCAGCACCGCGTCTTCGTAGAAGAAGGGATCGTTCTCTGGCGCAAGGTCCGGATTACGGGTGCGCGTACCCCACTCGTCCCCGCTCATCATGTAGTGCGTGACGAACCGCCGGCGCTCCGCCAGGCAGGCATCGATAACCGCGATCGGCGGAGATGGATCATTCGGGTCAGCCCCGATGATCGGATGGCAGTCCTCCAAGAACTTGTACCTGTCTTCGGGCGCGTGAGTCGCGTTTATGATCGGGCCACCTCCAATCGTCTTTACGATCTTCTGGTTGTCTCCATCGAAGAGCACCAGCATCATCAGGAAGTTCCAGGAGAAGCCCGCCATCTCGCTCGCGAAGACATCACCCGTAAAGGGGTGGCCTTCGCCCAGTCCGCTGCGTAGCTCGTCGCTTTGGGGGCCGGCGGTGAGCTTGTGCGGGTACCACTCACTCCAATTGTTGTCACGGAAGCCGGCACGCAGCTTGCCGGCGTTCACCTCCCGGCAGTCGGGACAGGTGGGCGTAACACGATCGCGCTTCTGGTTTATCCAGTTTATTTCCTGGATATTGTTGCCGGTCGGCACTCCGTCCAGCTGCTGATTCAGACCGCCCCAATCGATCGCGCCCGGCAGCCGCACCTCGCCGCGCTGGTCCGGGTTGCCATTGGTCGGATAGGCAGCGGCTCGCGCTCCCTGGCGCGATTCCAACCGCAGGGGGAAGGGATTGCCGTCCTGGTTGATGTTGTAGCCGTTGTCCCACCGGTTGTGCAGATCCGGGGAGTCGACGATACCCGCTTGGTCCAGCGCGTTGGAGCAGTCATCTCCCCCGCCCGGCTTGCAGATCGCGGTGGGATAGGCTCCGGTCGGATCGTAGGGGTGGTAGAGGAAGAAGTCGGGATCGGCATAGTAACCGAGGTCGGAGCGGAAGCCGAGCTGATTGACGCCCTTGCTGGTGACATTCGGACTGTCGGTGACTTTTGCCCAGCCGTCGAGTCTCAGGTCGTAGAGGAAGAAGTCCGCGGGAGCGGCCGGGAAGGGATCGGACGGGCGACCGAGCAGACCGCGACATCCCGGCAGCATCCCGCTGCCCCTTTCGTGGCCGGCGAGATCGTTCGTCGTACAGACCGGCCCCGCGAAGCCCGCCTCGCGGTAGCGCGCCGTGCCGGGCTGGATACCGTAGATCCGCCCCTCGGCGTCGTTCGTGATTCCGGCCTTCGCCAGGATCGGCAGCCAGCCATCCGTCCGGAAGTAGTCGACCTTGATTTCATTCGGGTCGCGTCCCTGGTTGATCAGCTCGGAACGTACCCGCTCCTGCAGCTGCGCGAGAGATTCGTTCGTTCCCTCGATTCCGGGGAAGGACTGCACCATTGCGCTCGCCTCGGCGTTGAGGAGATCGATGCCGCTGTAATCGCAGTTGGTCCCGTATATCGGGCCACACCCGAGCAGGGCCTCCTGCTCCGGTGTGAGCGCCTTGCCCAACGGGCCCTGCGCCACATCGTCGAAGGCGAGGCCGTTGAGACCGCCGCCGCAGTTGATCTGCTTGTTGACGCGGGCGCTGGGGCTCGTGGGATCGATGCAGCCCCAGTCGAGAAGGTCCGAAGGCTGGCTCGCCCCAGGGCGGAAGTGAACCCTGTCCGCGTCGAGACTCACGATGGGCAGCGAAATGGGGGAAAAGTCGTCCGATTTGGAAGTTCCCGGATCCGAGATCAGACGGTTCATGCTCGCCTGGCCGGCGAGCAGAGCACCGAGCACCTGGGAGACCACACCGATGGCTAGCAGTTTCTGGCTTCCGAAGACTGTCGTGGCGCAGGCGGTGGGATCGATCGCGGCGAACCCCACGGTCGAGGCGCAGATCCAGGTGAAGAAGTTGAGGTTGGCGGAGTGATCCGTCAGCGCATTTCCGTCCATGAAAGCGCGGTAGCTATTGTTGACGGGTATCGCATCGAATTCCTCGTCATCGATTCCCAGACCGAAATCGTCGGGCTCGCCTCCGTCGATCTCCCTCACGCTGAAGATCGGGTTGCCGTCGTTGGTGAGATAGGCCTCGCGACGGGTCGGGCCGGGGCGCAGACAGTCGGGGTCGACCAGACCATTGTCGACCGCGCCGGTGTAGGCAGCGACCAGCGCGGGGGTGAGCCAGATATTATCGGGGTCACCGTTACGCGTCGTGATGGGATCCTGTGTCGTGCACCTCCCGGTCGCGCCGATGCGCCGCGGACGCCCCGTCACGGGATCCACGTTGCGCGAAAAGTGCGAGAGGAACTGGATGGTCGGCAAATCGTCGTAGCCCCAGAAGTCGGTGAGAGCGAAGCTGAAACGGCCATAGCGCCACTCCACCCGACCGCCAATCTCCCAACCCTTGAGGCTGTCCCAGGGATTCGGCGGCTTCGTGATCCCCGCGATGCCGATGCCCGTCATGCCGTGCACGAAGGCGCCGAGGGTCAGCTCACAGACGATGTTGACGGTGTAGGGCTCGCCACAGCCGCCGAGATCGTTGGGCTCGTGATCGTCGAAGTTGAACGCCAGCTCGATGCGCACGTCGTCGAGGGGGCCGATCTCGTAGAGCGAGTAGACCGCGCGCAGCGCCCACAGATTGATGCGCGACTCCTCCAGACTCGGCAGGGTGGCGAGCGCGAGGTCCTGGGGATTGAACTGATCGGTGGTGCGGAAGAGCTCCGTCTTGCCCCAGACGATGCTCTGCTTGCCAGCCCGTATCCAGAGGCGGCTGTCGAGGAACTCGGCGTCGAGATAGGCTTCCTTCAGCTCCTTTTCGTCGCGCTGGCTCGCGCCGCGATTCCAGGCGCGATCACTCTGGCTGATGTTGGTGGGGAGGTCGGAGAAGCCATTGGTCTCCATCATCTCCTGGAGGGCCGTCGTGGGCACGAAGACGCCACGCGCGTCCCAGTCATTGCGGCCCGAGCTGACTACGTAGCTCGAGCCGAAGCGAGAGACATACTCCGCGACGTCGTGATTGTTGCTGCAGGTGAACCGGTCGGGGCACGTGACCGTGACGCCCTGGGTCTGGAGTGCATCCAGCTGGGCTTCGATCTCGGGGATCGCCCGGTCCGCGCAGTTCCACTCGGAATCGAAGCAGTCGAGGGAATTCACGTCCTGGAAGAACTCGTGAATCACATCACCGAGCGTGAGATTTCCGCATCCCCCCGGCCCGCAATCCAGCGAGCCACCCTGGTCCGACATCGTCTCGGCGAAGGAGTTGGCGAAGCACCCCAGCTCACCGGTGTTACAGGTCTCGCCGATCAACATGTTCTGTCGCCGCCGATACTCCTGACCGAACTTGATGTTGAAGTCGGATGTATCGCTGACGAGCCACCTGAATCTATCGATACCAGTTCTACCCCTCTGCCAGGTCAGCGAGGCGTCGATTTCTTCGAAATAGCAGCTCCGTACCCCGCCCCCTTGCTCGCACTCACCCGTCAAATCGATGTTCGCGATCTTGGCTTTCTGTGCATCCGTGAGATTCTTGGAGACCGTGCGCATCCCGTCCGCATCGACGACCGGCAGCGGCCGGAGGGGACCGCCTCCTCCACCCTCGCCGCCGATGGAGGGGTACGCGAGCTCCGCCGTCTGCCGGAAATTGCCATCCTCGTCCGCGGCACCGAAGTTCAGCTCTCCGACCAGGGGCAGACCAACGTTGTTCAGGTTCGCGAACGCTAGATCCCCGAAATCCAGCTCGACGTTGACCTGGATCGGATCATCGCGAATCAGCGATGTACCGGGGAAGTTCCCCGCCGGGTCGGGGTCGGTTCTCTGACCGAACTCGTTTCGCCAGCCGACAAAGAGAACCTGATTTCCGCTCGTCGTATCGAAGGGATTGACCGCGTCCGCCAGGGTCGCAAGAGGATTGACGAAGTTCTTGGGCAGCCAGGGACCCATGCGCCGGATCCCGCCGATTCCGTTCGAAATCTGGGTAAAGCGATAATCCTCGAACTTCTTGAAGATGATTTCGAAGGGCTTGGGGCCCGTCCAGCAGCCGTTGTAGGAGGCCCAGTCGGTAAGGCAGTCCTCACCGACTACGGGCTGGAAGACGGGAACTGCTTGATTACCGGTCACCGGGTTGAGGCCGGGGACCGCCACCGTGTTGTCATAGAGGGTCTGGCCGTCCGTCTCGGAGACGATTCGGAAGCCCGCGAGATCCTCGAGGTGGACCGGGTCGGTGTTGCCGCCCGAGAGCCGCTCGTCCTCACTGAGGAAGATCACGCCCGCCACCGTCGTGTCGTTGCCGTTGCTGAGGCGTCTCGGCAGGCTCTTGGAGCGATTGCCGAAGGCATTCATCGAGCGAAACATCCCGCAGCCGCGAGAGTAGATGCAATCGAAGCGAGCCTCGATGCGGACGAAGGCGGAGAGCATGTCGATGCCCATCCACCTGTCCTGCAGGATGTCGACCTCGAGCTCGAGATTGAAGACGTTGTACCACTGGGTGACGTCCCAGTCTTCGCCGAAGTCTGCGCTGATGGTGCGGAGCTGACTCTCGTAGAAGCCGTGCATCTGAAGACGTCCGTCGAACATCTCCAGAGCCTTCGCGCCCGGAGCCTGCAGGATGCCGGTCAGCGCGATGGCCAGAACCAGCAGTAGTGATGAACGATGCTCGACACGCGCCATTGACTCCCCCGTCAGTCCTTCGCAGCATTGCTGAACACACATCTGTCTTCGGTCGCTCGCGGATTCGTCCGGTTCTTCCCGGGTGAGAATCGCCTGCACCTCGAATGGCAGCACCTGATTGATCGCAGAGCGTATTGCCGGCGCCTTCCCCCAACTTCACCGATTTTCCCAAGTTCCCGGATACGAGGACTCGACCCGTATCTCGAGGAACACCGACGAAGATTCGTTCGTGTACACGTCCTCGGCGGAATACCACCCAGATGCCGATGACCTGCATTTGAAGTTATAACCCCGTGAGCGCCGGCTTGACAGGGAAATTTTTTCGTCTCACGCGAATCCAGTTTCACCCGACGGCAGGGGAAGAATCCCCAGCGACTCAGGTGCGGTCATTCGCCCCGAG
>CBDUYG010000079.1:0-10350 GCA_965371385.1 uncultured Myxococcales bacterium
AGGTTGGCTCTGGCCGAGGCAAGCGTGGCGGAAGCATCCGATCGAGGAGCCCAGGACGTCGAGGGGCCGGGTACGAGCCGGGAGCAGCCTCTCGGCCCAGAAGTCGTCGAGGGCGCGCAGCACCAGCCACTTCGGTCCGCCCGAAGCACCCACGAGGGTGCCGAAGAGGTCCGGGTGGAAGCCTTCCTCTCGCAGACGGCGAGCTGCGGTGTGGCCTGCGCGGATCACCAGTCGACGATTCGAAGACATCGCGCGGGAGTCTAGCAAGCGGAAGAACCCCTACCGTCGCGATGCACGCGTCTTTTCGTCGATCTCTGCGTTGGGGGCTCAGCGAGTCGGGCTTCTCGGTCAACGTGGACCGCGAAACCTTTCTCTATCCAGGACCGAACTCGAAAACGCTGCAAGCGGACCGAGGACCGCCGAGAGAGGCTGCGGGCATCCGGCCATTGGCTTCACCCGACCCGGTCCCGGTCCGAGCGGGTGCGAATCGACCGGCCCGGGTCGACGGCGGCCCGGGTTCTCGATTCTCGAGATCGGTCCTAGACTGAGCGAGCACCACAGTCTGGAGGCGGTATGTACTTCGCAGTTCAGATGCGACGCATGACCGGATCTCTCTTCGGTTCCATGAAGCAGAAAGTGCCCGAGGGTGTCCTGACCCCATGACCGAGCCGACCGACATCGAGGGACTGGTTGCGCGAATGCTCGAGGCCCACCTGCCAAACGCGGGGGAGCTGCGCGGCGTCGAGCGACTCTCTGGAGGCGCCAGTCAGGAGACCTATCGCATCGTCGCCGAGGGTCCGCAGGGGCAGCGGGGGCAGACGGACGAGGTCGTACTCGCCATGCGAAGATTTTCGGGCGCGGGTGACGCGCTCGGTCCCGGCCTCGCCGGCGAGGCGGCACTGATGCGCGCAGCCCGGGATGCCGGCGTGCCCGAGCCGGAGGTCTTCCACGTTCTTCAGCCCGAGGACGGACTCGGCGAGGGCTTCGTGATGGAGTGGCTCGAGGGGGAGGCGCTCGGCGCGAAGATCGTCCGGGCTCCGGAGTTCGAGGCGATTCGGCCGAAGCTCGCCTTTCAATGCGGCGAGATCCTCGCTCGGATCCACGGGATTGATCTCGAGCGGACCGGGCTCGTCGATCGGCTCGCCAGGGTGACGCCCGAGCAGTACATCCGCCTCACCTGGGAGTTGTACAAGAGCTATCCCACCGCCCAGCCGATGATCGACTACACGGCGCGTTGGCTGCTCGACCACCTGCCGGCGAACTGCGAGCCCTGCCTCGTTCACAACGACTTTCGCAATGGCAACTTCATGCTCTCGCCCGATGGCATAGTCGGAGTGCTCGATTGGGAGCTGGCGTTGATCGGCGATCCGATGCGCGATCTGGGATGGCTCTGTACCAACTCGTGGCGTTTCGGAAAGCGAGCGCTACCGGTGGGTGGGTTCGGCGAGCGAGAGGATCTATACCGCGGCTACGAGTCGGTGAGCGGAACCCCGGTGGATCCGGATAGAGTGAAGTTCTGGGAGGTCTTCGGCTCGTTCTGGTGGTCGATCGTCTGTCTGCAGATGGCGGAGCACTACCGAAGCGGGCCGGACAGGAGTGTCGAGAGAGCCGGCATCGGGCGGCGCTGCTCGGAGTGTCAGGTCGACTGCGTGAACCTGCTGATTCCGGGCCCCGTGGCCCTCGTCGAAGCCGATCCCGCCGCCGAGGCCCTCGAGATGCCGCGCGCCGAGGAGCTGCTCGCGAGCGTGCGGGATTTTCTGCGCAGTGACGTCATGGAGAAGACCGGTGGGCGCACGCGCTTCCTGGCACGTGTGGCCTCGAACTCCCTGGCTATCGTGGAGCGCGAGCTCGAGCTTGGGCCGCCGCTGCACGCGCTCGAGCTGAGCCGCCTGCGGACGCTCTTCGAGAGAGGGGAGAATCTCGCCAGCTTGAAATCGCGCCTCGTCGGTGCGCTGCGAGACGGCTCCATGTCCCTCGATCACCCGGGCCTCGCCGAATACCTGCGAGAGGCGGTGGTGAATCAAACCGCGATCGATCAGCCCCGGTATTCGGGCTTTCGATACGCGATCGGTGAAGAATGAGCGACGAGCTGCGACGGCCTCGATCGTAGTCGAGCCATGGCTCGGTCCCGCTCGGATCCAATATCGGAATCCGGTTTCAGCGTGCGGATGGACGCCTGCCTCGCCTCTGCTACTCGACCTGGCGCAGGAACTCCGAGAGTCCGTAGCCCACGCGATCGCCGCAGCGCCACTCCGTCATGCCCTCGCCGATGTGGGTCACCATGCCGTCCCTGCGATTGCGCAGGGGAATGAAGCCCTTGACCTCACCGATGATCTCGAGCGACTCGCCTCCATGCGTCTCGAGCCGAATGGACACCTTCTTGTGCGTGAGCCCGTCGTCTTCGAACTCGGCTTCGACGACGGCATGCTTGACGCCGTCGAGCTCGTCGCCACGCACCACCACTCCGTGCACCTTCACGTCGTCGGGACTGCGCCGGATCACGGAAACCATCGCCCCGAAGTCGTCGCCGAAGTTGAGGGTGAGCCATTCATAGCCGTGAATCGCCTGCCAGAAGCGAGGACCCCAGGAGTGATCGCGCAGGCCGTGGCCCCGGATCGAGAGAATGTCGTCGTCGATCTGGAGCTCGCCCTCGACGGCCATGTGCTGCTCGTAGTGGGCCTTCGCGAACTGTTGATCCGCCGCGAGGTCCTGCTCCGCTTTGGCGGCTCGGCCACCATACATCGGGCCAACGGCCGTGTGGACGAGATCGAGCCGGACGCGCCGCTTGGGACTCTCCATGAAGGCCTTGCGCGGGTCTGCCATCGCACGTGGTTCGGCGAGCTCGAGGACGTTGCCCTCGTAAAGGGTGCGGAGCTTCTGCGACGGCTCGATGACCTCGAAGCGCAGGCCGCCGGCGTCGAAGGCATCGTTGTGGTCGATCGGAGCGCGCTTGAATGCGAAGAGCACACGGCCGTCGGGCATGTAGAGCGTCACCGTCATCTCGGCGCGCCCCTCGTTGGCGCGGTTGCCGAGCCGGACGAAGCCGCCGATCCCGCGCTCGCGGTCGAAGAAGTTGAAGTACATGCTCTCGTTGAAGTTCGACTCGGGTCCGAGGGGGTGCGTGTAGTCGTCCTCCGGAACCAGATCACCGACGATGCGCGCCATCGAGACCTCCTGTGTTGGTCGTGCCTGCTCTGCCTTGTGGCGGAAGGCAGTCTATCACCGCGCCGGAGGAGGCGCTGTGGCCGGATGCCGATGTGAGGCGGCGGGGGTGTGGGGGCCACGCTAGGCTCGGAGCGGAGGATGACCCGATGAAGCCCCCCGCATTCGCCACCTTCGATCCGCTCCTCGACGACGCCGGTGCCGATACGATGCTCCGCATCCGTCGCGATCATGGCGGCTATGGCATGTACTCCAACGAAGGGTTCGATACACAGTATGCACCCGGTGTCCCCCAGCGCTTCGATGCGGTCGCGAACTACCTGAAGCAGCAGGACGGAAACAACGAAGACCTCGTGGGCGCTGCTGCGAGAACCAACTACTTCCGCGAAACCTACGCTTACGGGGACGAGATTTCGGCGCCAGGCTGCGAAGTCCTTCTGCATCACGAGGCGCTCATCGAGGAGGCGAAGCGCCTCCATGGCGCGAAGGTCGTGGTTCCCGCGATCCTCTACGCCAACATCCTGATACCGGGCCAGGATCTCGCGACCCACACCGACGTGCCCGAGTTTCGCGGTGCCAGCCGGAAGGTCCTGCCCCAGTGGCTGATCGTCGTGATGCATCACTCGGGCCTCTTCGATGCCTGGCGAATGCCGATCGCGACGGCGGTCACGTATTTCGGAAAGAGTGAGGGAGGGGCCCTGCACCACTATCCCGAGGGCTCGAGGGGGCCGCGGGAGAATTTCGCCACGCGCCACAACACCGGGATCATCCTCGACACCGATTCGATCTTTCACGGCGTCGATCGCGTTCGCGGCAGGGACGAAGATGCGGTGACGGCTCTGCGACCGGGAAGCCGGCTGGTGACGGCCGATGACGGTGGCTGGAACGCCGTCGATGGCGGCGAGGTGATCGCGCACTACGGCGATGACGAGATCCGGTTTTCGATTTCGTGGAAGGCCTATTGCTTCGCGGACGACGCAGCCCATGCGCGCTGGCTGGCCCACGACGACGACCTCGCCCTCGAGACGATTCTCGGTCGCCTCGAGGCCCATCTGCGCGATCGGGGTGAGCTCGAGGGAGAGCGTCCGAAGCCGGAAGACTTCGCTCGCCTGCTGATCGATCGCATCATCGAGTTTCCCGAGGCGTAGGAGTCTGCGCGCCCGGATGCGTGCTTCCCTCTGCCGGGTTGGCCCCACGGACACGATCAGGACGTAGGTTTTTCAAGAACGGACCGATTCGGCGAACATGAGGCCAGCGCGCCCAGATGATGCGCCTCGCCTCCTTAAATCAAGTCCGGATCCGATTCGATCTCCACCAGGCTCGGCCCCGGCGCCGCGAGCGCCTCGCGGAGCGCCGGCCCAAGCTCGTCGCGCGTCTTCACTCGAATGCCGAGGGCCCCGCAGATCCGTGCGTACTCGGCAAAGCTCGGGTTGTGGAGTGAGGTCTGCCAGACTTCCCAGTCTCCGGCGCGCTGCTCCTTCGTGATCTTTCCGAGCTGATCGTTGCGCAGGAGTACGTGGGTGATGTTCATGCCGTACTTCACGGCGGTGGTGAGCTCGCCCATGTACTGGCCGAATCCCCCATCGCCCGAGATCGAGACGACCTTGCGGCCGCGAAAGCGTGAATCGTCGTCCTGGGTCGCGGCCCAGGCGCCCAGCGCTGCCGGGAGGGCGAAGCCGATCGAGCCGAGATAGCCGGACATCAGCACGGCCTGACGACGGCACTCGAAGTAACGGCCAAAGGAGTAGGTGTTGTTGCCGACATCGACGGGCAGGATCGCGTCTTCGGGAATCGCCTCCTCGAGAGCGGCGAAGATCGATGCCGAGTTGATCCCATTGCCGCGGTCGTCTGCGCGCCGGCTCTCCTTCTCGGCCCGCCAGATCTCCCAGCGCTCGGCGATCTGTGGACGTTGGTCGATCGATCCGGTTCCGCCCTCGAGCCGGCGTCTGAAGATCCCCACGGTGGCGTCGATCTCGCCCCACACCGGTACATCGACGGCGTGGAACTTGCCGAGGATCATTGGGTCGAAGTCGACCTGGATGATGGGCTTCTTGGGCGTGATCCCCGTGTGATTGCTGAAGCTCGCCCCCAGCACCAGGAGCAGGTCGGACTCGTTCATGAACCAGCTCGCGATCGGCGTGCCGCTGCGACCCAGAACACCGCAGCCGAGGGGGTGGTGATCGGAGATGAGTCCCTTGGCTTTGAAGGTCGTGATGACGGGTGCGTTCAGGAGCTGAGCCAGATCGAGGACGGCCGGCATGTCGAAGCGCGAACCGTGTCCGACGATGATCACGGGGCGCTTTGCTTTGCCCAGCCGATCGACCGCGGACTCGATCGCGTCCGGCGGCGGTGCGATGGCGCGCGAGGGCAGCCGGCCCTCGGGACCTCCGGCAATGGCACCTTCGGTCGCTGGAAAGGTCTGGACCTCGTCGGGAAAAATCAGGTGTGAGACACCACGGTTGAGGATCGCGCTCTTGCAGGCGAGGTTCACGAGCTCCGCGTGCTTGCTCGTGCCGAGCACGGGCTGGCTCCACTGGGCCACCTTGCCGAAGGCCGCCGAGAGATCGATCTCTTGAAATGCGCCCGGCCCCAGGACCTGGGTGTCGACCTGACCCGTCAGAGCGATCACGGGCGATCGATCGACGTTGGCGTCCCAGAGTCCGGTCAGGAGATTCGTCGCGCCAGGGCCCGCGATCGAGAGACAGGCTGCGGGTCGTCCGGTGAGCTTGCCGTACGCCGAGCAGGCGAACGAAGCCGCTCCCTCGTGGCGGATCCCGTAGTAGGTCAATCGCCCCCTCCGCTCCTGGCGCCGGAGCGCATCCGCCAGACCGAGGTTCGAGTGGCCCACCATGCCGAAGACGTGTGCCACACCCCAATTCGTCAGCGTCTCGGCCATCACGTCGCTGACGGTCTCCGTGTGGAGGGCTTCTTCATCGATCGCCACGTAGATGCCGTCTTCGCGCGCTTCGACGGGAAAGGTCGGCACGCAGTCGCCGTAGCCCTCGGGCGGAAGCCCTGTCGTCGGGTGGTAGTCCCAGCCGTGCCACGGACAGCGTAGGAAACCGCCTTCGATCGATCCCTCACCAAGAGGCCCTCCCTGGTGCGGGCATTTGTTGCTGAGCGCGGCGTACTGACCCTCGAAATGCGTCAGACACACGGTGTGCCGGCCCAGGCTGACGGTCTTCACCCGGCCTTCGGGAAGCTCGCCCGGCTCGAGTGCCTTGTGCCACGCGGCTCGTGATTCGGGGCGGGACGTCTTCGGGTCGGGCACTTTTGGGTCGGACACTTTTGAGTCGGACATGGGAGAGGCCTCTCTGGGTCGGTCGATGGTTCGTTCGGGGTTTCAGCCGCGCAACACGCTCTGGCTCGCAGCGATCGCA
Organism: uncultured Myxococcales bacterium; assembly: GCA_965371385.1. Taxonomy (GTDB): domain Bacteria; phylum Myxococcota_A; class UBA9160; order UBA9160; family UBA4427; genus CBDUYG01. Next base: position 6,543 of record CBDUYG010000079.1, read on the forward strand.
TCGGTCAGAAAATCCTGTAGCCGCTGATGTTGGCTGGCGGGCGATCCATCGACGATCCGGCTGCCGGTGAGGATGGCGGCGACATACCCCTCGTGGTGCCAGAAACCCTCCCCCTCGAGCGCGGGAAGCTCGTCAGCGTCGGGATAGGGCCATGGCGAGACGTACCAGTAGGGCTCGGAGTAGCTGTCATCACCGGGTGAGAGACCAATACCGATGGACTTCGCCAGGCTGCCGTCTTCGTTGCTCTCGACGACCACGAGGGTCGCGAGGTCGAGGTGATGGGGCCAGACGCGAACCTCGCTCGAGCCTTCGAGCCTCGGCGTGAGATCAGAAAGAACGGCTTGACCGTTGGCGAACCAGCGAGCGAGCTCGGCGCATGCGTCGGGATCGGCGGAGAACGTCGCCCCCTCGGCAACCGGATGCCCGGGCAATTCATAGCCGGGTACCGAGACTCCAGCCGCAGGCACCGCGGCGTCCGTCCTGGCGATCGCACCCTGGAGCCATGCGGCGGCTTCGGTGAGGGTACGGCCATTCAAGTCGAAGGACTCGCTCGTTCTGCCACCGGAGTCGAGCAGGAGCAGCCGACGCTCTGCCAGCCCGATCCCAACCTGGAAGGGCGGAGGGCCGGGTATTCGACGGCCGACGAGCGCAGCGAGCTCATCATCCCAGCCCAGGTTCGGGTGGCTGTCGTCTGGACGTGGCTCGAGGAAGGTCGCGCCGGCCGCCGCGACCAACTGAGTCGCATGATGAAGCTGAAGTCGCGCGTCGACCAGCTTCGTCGGCGCAGGCGCTCCCAGTGTATGCCAGCGCTCTTCGCTCATGGATCGACGCCTCCGTAGGGGATACCGGCAAGGTGGTGCATGTCGCGCTTCCAGGTCGTGAGATCATCGAGGCTGAGCTGATTCAGATGAGAATGTCCGCAGGCGGCGGCCAACACCCGCATCAGCCCGGTGGCGCTCCGCAGGAAGCGGGTGAGGCGTTTCGCCGCGAGGTCGATATCGAGGCGTGCCCGCAGCTCGGGGCGTTGGGTCGCGATCCCGACCGGGCAATTATTGGTATGGCAGGCCCGCATGCCGAGGCAGCCGATGGCTTGAATGGCGGAGTTCGAGAGTGCGATGCCATCGGCGCCGAGAGCCATCGCCTTCACGAAGTCCGAGGGCACGCGCAGACCGCCGGTGATGATCAGCGTGATGTCGCGGCGTCCGGTGGCGTCGAGGTGACGCCGCGCCCGCGCCAGAGCCGGAATCGTCGGCACGCTGATGTTGTTGCGGAAGATGAGTGGCGCAGCGCCCGTGCCGCCGCCGCGGCCATCGAGGATGACATAGTCTGCACCGGCGGAGATGGCCGCGTCGAGATCACGTTCGACGTGCTGGGCCGAGAGCTTGAAGCCGATCGGAATTCCGCCCGTCGCTTCCCGCACCTCGTCGGCGAAACGCCGATAATCGTCCAGATGATCCCAATCGGGGAAGCGAGGCGGAGAGATGGCATCGGTGCCCTCGGGCAGCCCCCGCACCCTGGCGATCTTGCCCACGACCTTGTGACCGGGGAGGTGCCCGCCGGTTCCGGTCTTCGCACCCTGCCCGCACTTGAAATGAAATGCCTGCACCCGATCGAGGAGATCCATCTCGAAGCCGAAACGCGCGGAAGCGAGCTCGTAGAAGTAGCGGCTGTTTTCGGACTGCTCCTCGGGAAGCATGCCTCCCTCCCCGGAACAGATGCCCGTTCCCGCCTCCTCCGCTCCCTTCGACAGGGCCACCTTGGCCTCCTCGGAGAGGGCGCCGAAGCTCATGTCCGAGACGAAGAGCGGGATCTCTAGCTTCAGCGGTCGATCGGCGTTCGGCCCGATCACCAGCTCGCTGCCGACCTCGGCGTCGTCGAGCAGGGGCACGCGATGCAGCTGGGCGGTCAGGATCTGGATGTCGTCCCAGCTCGGGAGCGCTCCGCGCGGCACCCCCATGGCGTCCATGCGGCCGTGATGCCCCGCCCGCTCGAGTCCTCGCTCGGCCATCTCCTGGATCCACGGGTTGAAGGGCTCGTCGGGAGTGCCGTGGGGATCCGCGTATGTGCCCTGGTAGGCGTCGCGATCGTAGGGCTGAGGGTGGCAGCGCTCCCACTCCCTGATTTCGTCTTCGTCCACGTAGACGATGCCATCTTCGATCCAGTGGCTGAAGCTCTGGAGTCGATCGTCGTTCGTGTATGCCGAGACGCCGGTGCGAAAGCGGTAGTCCCAGCCGTGCAGGCCGCAGATCAGGTTCTCGCCATCGATGGTGCCGTCGCAGAGCAGGGCTCCCCGGTGAAGGCAGCGGCCGTAGAGCACCGATACCTCCTCGGCTTCCTCGCTCGTCTCGGTCTGGGGCCAGCGAACGATGACGAGGTCGACGTTGGCCACCAGGGCGTGGAAGGGTCGGGTGGGGTCGAGATCTGCGAAGGTGGCGATCTGGATCTTGTTCATGTTCTCGACTCCAGGTGCTGATTACTGGGATGGCGCGCACAGCGCGCGGAGCTTGGAGCACGACCCTCTATACGCGGCTATTCACCGTTTCGTTTCAGGGCGTACGCCGTTTCTTCAGGCTCTGGTCAGCGCGTATCGGATTCACCGCCCGTCGGTGTCTCGCGGAGAGTCTCGCCCAGGGTCGGCTCGGCTCGCCACCTTCTCGGGGTGCCGCCACCTTCTCGGGGCGCCTCCGCCCTCTCCGCCTCCCGCCACTTTCCCGATGCCGCTACATTCTCGAGCATCCGGCGCGATCGGTTGCGACGCCCGTCAGTCGAGCAGCTCTTCGATCGCGTCGCCGAGGTCGTGGCGAATCTCGTTTCGCTCGAAGGGGCCCGGACTTCCTCCCAGACGCCCGAAAATCGAGCTGATCTGCCTGCGTACACCGGCGGGCAGCTCGTTGACGCGCCGCTCGGTTTCGGCGGCATCGGCGGCGACCGCCGCGCGGGCGGCGTGCGCGCGGGTCGACACGATGTGATGGAAGAGCAGCGCACGGCCGAGGACCACCCAGGGAAAGGCCGCACTCTTCATCGGCCCGATCGAGAGCAGGGGCCCGGCCATCCGTCTTCCCAGTACCTGGACCTCCGCCAGGCGACCGAAGCCCCACCACGCAGATGCGGCGCCGGTGGCCGCGCCTACCACGGTTCCGAGCATGAACGAGGCGCCTCCCACCGCGAGGTCCAAGGTTCCGCCCACGACGGCACCCGCCGCGCCGCCGCCGGTCGTGAGCTGTCCGCGCGAGAGTCCGAGGCCGCTCCATGTGGAGAGGTCGAAGAGGTCGCTGCCGCTCGACTCGAGGGGGGCGTTCTCGACGGCGAGGTTGTGGTGTGCGTAGAGGCCCCGAAGAGAGGCCCGCAGCTTCTCCTCGCGCTTGCGCAGGGCTTCGAAATAGCGCTCTGCCAGGGCCGGCTTCGCACGTTCGACATCCACCTCGGGCTCGAGCCGTTCGGACTCGATGTAGAGCTGCATCTCGACGATGGCATCGGCGATCGCCTCGGCGCTGGCGCGACCCGACTTCTCGTGATCGTCGCGCAAGACCCCGATCGCCCGGTCGAGCGCCGGCCGCCAATCGTCGTCGAGCTCCCGCAGGGTCTCGAGCAGGGAGACACGACGCTCGAAGTCGGCCTGGTGGGCGTCGAAGCGGCGCACCACGCTGAAGTACTGATCGAGCACGGGCTTCCACTCTTCCGAGTGATCGGTCTCGCCGATGGGGTTGAGGAGAGCCATGCGCGGCCGACCGGTCCAGCGCAGGATCTCCGCCTCCCACTCCGCGCTCTTGCTGAACGACACCGAGGAGTCCACGACGTAGAGGATCGC